>DATASX010000088.1 GCA_036269075.1 Sporichthyaceae bacterium | reverse complement strand
CCACGGTGGTCCGCAAGGGGCGGCTGCAGCCCGGCCGCATCTTCCTGGCCGACACCGCGGCCGGCCGGATCGTCGAAGACGAAGAGGTCAAGGCGGCCCTGGCCGCCGAGCACCCCTACGAAGACTGGCTGCACGCCGGCCTGGTTCACCTCGACGACCTCCCCGACCGCCCGCTGCCCGAAGCCCCCGTCCCGCACCAGCGCGATCTGGACGCGGCCGGAACCGAGCTGATCACCTCGCAGCGGATGCACGGGTACACCGAGGAGGAGCTGCGGGTCATCCTGGCGCCGATGGCGCGGAACGGGGCCGAGCCGATCGGGTCGATGGGCACCGACACCCCGGTGGCCGTGCTCTCGGGCCGGCCGCGGCTGGTGTTCGACTACTTCACCCAGCTGTTCGCCCAGGTGACCAACCCGCCGCTGGACGCGATCAGGGAAGAGCTCGTCACCTCGCTCGGCACCATGACCGGGCCCGAGCAGAACCTGCTCGAGCCGGTCCCGGCCTCCTGCCGCCAGATCGTGCTGCCCTACCCGGTGATCAACGACAACGACCTGGCCAAGATCATCCACGTCAACGACGACGGCGACCTGCCGGGTTTCGCGGCCCGGGTGGTCAGGGGGCTCTATCCGGTGAACGGCGGCGGCGACGCACTGCGCGATGCGCTGGAACGGATCCGCCGTGAGGTGAGCGAGGCGATCGCCGGGGGAGTGCGGCTGATCGTGCTCTCCGATCGCGACAGCGACACCGAGCTGGCGCCGATCCCGTCGCTGCTGTTGACCGGAGCAGTGCATCATCATTTGATCCGGGAGCGGACCCGGACCAAGGTCGGACTGATCGTCGAGGCCGGCGACGTCCGCGAGGTCCATCACGTGGCCCTGCTCGTGGGCTTCGGCGCCTCCGCGGTCAACCCGTACCTGGCGATGGAGACCGTCGAGGACCTGGCGAATGCCGGTGTCCTGCTCGAGGTCGAGCCGGAGAAGGCGCTCCGCAATCTGGTCAAGGCGCTCGGCAAGGGCGTCCTGAAGGTCATGTCGAAGATGGGCGTCTCGACCGTGGGCTCCTACCACGGCGCGCAGATCTTCGAGGCGATCGGCCTGTCTCAGGAGCTGGTCGACAAGTACTTCACCGGCACCACCTCGCAGCTCGGCGGCGTCGGCATCGACGTCATCGCCGAGGAGGTCAAGCTGCGCCACCGGCAGGCCTACCCGCTGGGCGGCATCTCGGCCTCGCACCGGCGCCTCGCCATCGGCGGGGAGTACCAGTGGCGCCGCGAGGGCGAGCCCCACCTGTTCGACCCGGACACCGTGTTCCGCCTGCAGCACGCCACCCGGACCCGGCGTTACGACATCTTCAAGCAGTACACCGAAGGCGTCGACATCCAGTCGAAGCGGCTGATGACCCTGCGCGGCCTGTTCACCTTCAAGGACGGCGTTCGTCCGCCGGTGCCGCTGGAGGAGGTCGAGCCGGTCTCGGAGATCGTCAAGCGCTTCAACACCGGCGCGATGTCCTACGGGTCGATCTCCGGCGAGGCGCACGAGACACTGGCGATCGCGATGAACCGCCTCGGCGGCCGGTCCAACACCGGTGAGGGCGGCGAGGACGCGGAGCGGCTGTACGACCCGGAGCGTCGTAGCGCGGTCAAGCAGGTCGCGTCGGGTCGATTCGGCGTCACCGCCGAGTACCTGACCAACTCCGACGACATCCAGATCAAGATGGCGCAGGGCGCCAAGCCCGGCGAGGGCGGGCAGTTGCCCGGCCACAAGGTGTACCCGTGGATCGCGAAGACCCGGTACTCCACGCCGGGCGTCGGTCTGATCTCGCCGCCGCCGCACCACGACATCTACTCGATCGAGGACCTGGCCCAGCTCATCCACGACCTCAAGAACGCCAACCCGGCCGCGCGGATCCACGTCAAACTGGTGGCCGAGGTCGGAGTCGGCACGGTCGCGGCGGGGGTGTCCAAGGCGCACGCGGATGTCGTGCTGATCTCCGGCCACGACGGCGGGACCGGCGCCTCACCGCTGACCTCACTCAAGCACGCGGGTGCGCCGTGGGAGCTCGGCCTGGCCGAGACCCAGCAGACCCTGCTGCTCAACGGGTTGCGCGACCGGATCGTCGTGCAGACCGACGGTCAGCTGAAGACCGGTCGCGACGTGATCGTCGCGGCGCTGCTCGGCGCGGAGGAGTTCGGCTTCGCGACCGCGCCGCTGGTGGTCTCCGGCTGCATCATGATGCGGGTCTGCCACCTCGACACCTGTCCGGTCGGCATCGCCACCCAGAACCCGGTGCTGCGCGAGCGGTTCACCGGGCGGCCTGAGTTCGTCGTGAACTTCTTCGAGTTCATCGCCGAGGAGGTCCGCGAGCACCTGGCCAAGCTCGGCTTCCGTTCCGTGGCCGAGGCGATCGGCCACGCCGAGGTGCTCGACAACTCGGCGGCGGTGGAGCACTGGAAGGCCTCCGGGCTGAACCTGGCGCCGATCCTGCATGTGCCGGCGCTGCCGGAGGGCGCGGCGCGGTACTGCACCACCGGTCAGGACCACGGGCTGGACAAGGCCCTGGACAACGAGCTGATCGCGCTGTGCGCGGAGGCGATCGAGTCCGGCTCCCCGGTGCGCGGTCGGCTGACCATCCGCAACGTCAACCGGACCGTGGGAACCATGCTGGGTCACGAAGTGACGAAGCGTCACGGCGGCGCGGGCCTGCCCGACGGCACGATCGACCTGACGTTCACCGGGTCGGCCGGGCAGTCGTTCGGGGCCTTCGTCCCGGCCGGCATCACCCTGCGGCTGGAGGGCGATGCCAACGACTACGTCGGCAAGGGCCTGTCCGGCGGTCGGGTCGTGGTGCGGCCGGACCGCGGCGCGACGTTCGCCGCCGAGGACAACATCATCGCCGGCAACGTGATCGCCTATGGCGCCACCAATGGCGAGATCTACCTGCGTGGTCTGGTGGGCGAGCGGTTCTGCGTCCGCAACTCCGGCGCGGTCGCGGTCGTCGAGGGCGTGGGCGACCACGCCTGCGAGTACATGACCGGCGGCAAGGTGGTCATCCTCGGCCCGACCGGACGCAACGTGGGCGCGGGAATGTCCGGCGGCATCGCCTACGTGCTCGACCTCGACCCCTCCGACGTCAACCCGGAGATGGTCGACCTGGACCCGTTGGACGATGAGGACCGCGAATTCCTGCGCACGACCGTGACCCGGCATGCGGAGGAGACCGAGTCGGCCGTCGCGCGCAAGTTGCTCGACGGCTGGGACGCGGCGGTCGAGCGCTTCGGCAAGGTCATGCCCAAGGACTACAAGCGGGTTCTCTCCGCCCAGGCCGAGGCTGCAGCCGAAGGGCTGGACGAGCAAGCGACGATGCGAAAGGTGATGGCGGCTTCTCATGGCTGATCCGCGTGGCTTTCTGACGACCGCACGTGAGGTCGCGGCTCGCCGTCCGATCGAGGAGCGCCTGCAGGACTGGCGCGAGGTGTACCCGGAGGAGGGCCTGGGCCGGGCCCTGCTGCCGATCATCACCAAGCAGGCCGGTCGTTGTATGGACTGCGGGATCCCGTTCTGCCATCAGGGTTGCCCGCTGGGCAACCTGATCCCGGAGTGGAACGACCTGGTCTGGCGCGACGACTGGCACGAGGCGATCGAGCGCCTGCACGCGACCAACAACTTCCCGGAGTTCACCGGGCGGTTGTGCCCGGCGCCGTGCGAGCCGGCCTGCGTGCTCGGGATCAACCAGGAGCCGGTGACGATCAAGAACGTCGAGGTCGCGATCATCGACCGGGCCTGGGACTCCGGCTGGGTCACGCCCCAGCCGCCGGAGCGCCTGACCAGCAACACGGTCGCGGTGATCGGCTCCGGCCCGGCCGGGCTCGCCGCCGCCCAGCAGCTGACCCGGGTGGGACACACGGTGGCCGTGTACGAGCGGGCCGACCGCATCGGCGGGCTGCTGCGCTACGGCATCCCCGAGTTCAAGATGGAGAAGCGCTACCTCGATCGACGCCTGGCGCAGATGAAGGCCGAGGGCACGAAGTTCCGGGCCGGCGTCAATGTGGGCGTGGATCTGACGGCGGATCAGTTGTTGGCCCGCTACGACGCGGTGGTCCTCGCCGTGGGTGCGACCGCCTGGCGCGACCTGCCGGTCCCCGGGCGGGAGCTCGAGGGCGTGGTCCAGGCGATGGAGTACCTGCCCTGGGGGAACAAGGTCTGCGAGGGCGACCTGGAGGCCGCCCCGATCTCGGCGGCCGGCAAGCACGTCGTCATCATCGGCGGCGGCGACACCGGCGCGGACTGCCTGGGCACGGCCAACCGGCAGGGCGCCCTCTCGGTCACGCAGCTGGAGATCCTGCCGCAGCCGCCGGACGCGCGGCCGGACGCGCAGCCGTGGCCGACCTACCCGATGATCATGCGCACCGCGAGTGCCCACGAAGAGGGCGTCGACCGGGTTTACGCGGTGTCGACGAAGGAGTTCGTCGGCGACGCGGCCGGCCAGGTCACCGCGCTGCGGCTGACCGAGGTCGCCTTCGTCGGCGGCAAGTTCGAGGCGGTCGAGGGCAGTGAGCGCGAGATCCCGGCCGACCTGGTCCTGCTGGCCATGGGCTTCGTCGGCCCGGAGCGCAACGAGTTGCTCGAGGGCCTGAAGGTCGAGTTCGACGAGCGCGGCAACGTCTCCCGCGACGACAACTACATGTCCAGCACACAGGGCGTCTTCGTGGCCGGCGACGCCGGCCGCGGCCAGTCGCTGATTGTGTGGGCCCTGGCCGAGGGTCGCGCCGCCGCCGCCGCCGTCGACCGGTTCCTGACCGGCTCGACGACCCTGCCCGCCCCGATCCCCCCGACAGCCCGCCCCCTGGTCGTCTAAGCCCCTCAATCTCCGCACTTCTGCGGCCTGTCCCACCTATTGGGGCGTCCCGATACGTGGGACAGGCAGCAGAAGTCGGGATCCGGGGGCGCGGCGCAGCATCGTCCCGACCTCCCGGACGATCCGGTGCGGGGCGCCGAAAACGTCGGCGGCGGTGTAGCGCAGCAAGGGCAAGTCGCCCAGGAGCAGCAGCCTGTTCTCCCGGACCACATCTGCGAAATGTTGATCCGGGTCGTCGTGGTAGGAGCCGTCGTACTCGAGGCCGAACCAAGGGACGACGTACCGCATGTCCGGGACGCCGAGCAATGTGCCGTCCGGCCCGTAGAGGGGCTGGTTGAGCAGGGGCGGTTCGGGAAGGCCGCCGAGCACGATGACCATGCGCAACCGGGACTCCATCGGTGAGGCCGCGTCGGCCCGCGCCAACTGTGCCGCCTCCCGGACCTTGCGGACGCCAGGCCACCGCGGCCGTTCGTCGGCGTAGCGGGCCAACGCACCCGAACACACGAGTTGGGCATGCAGGAACGCGTCTGCCCAAACGACCGCTTGGGTCAGCGATCCGACGGTCATCAGCCCGAAGCAGGTGCGCTCGGGCGTGGTGACCGGGAAGCCGTGGAATTCGTCGACATCGCCGTCGTCCAGCACGAGGCGGCTGCTGCGCGCCCCACTCGCCACGAAGCCGCCCCGATCTGTTGGTGTGGCGAAATGCAGCGGGACCGGTTCGCCCGGCCGCGGTTTCCACACTCCGTAGAGCCACGCGGCAGTCAATCCGGTGGCCACTGCGTCCATCGGCGCCGTAAGCCTCAGCGCCGCGAGACGGACCTCGTCGGTCTGCTCGATCGACACGTGGACGTGGACCTGGGCGAAGATTCGCGTCCAACATCGGGAGTCCAGCTGGCGGGCGGTGAGGCCCGCTTGCAGAGCGTCCGCACGACGAAACGGGCCGGCGAGCAGAGCGGATGGGGTGGAGGGTCTGGGTGCCATGGGCGGACCTTGCAGGTTCCGGAGCTGCTCCGAACCCGAAATGGCCCCCCTGTGGACAACCCCACCGCGACTTCTGCTGCCTGCCCCACGTATTGGAGCGCCGCGATACGTGGGACAGGCAGCAGAAGTGGGGAGGGGGAGGCTTGCGGCTCGTTCGCGGCGCGGACATCCGGCGGCAACATGTGACCGCATAGGGTCGCCTGGTGCGTAGAGCCAAGATCGTCGTGACCCTGGGGCCGGCAACCGACAGCCCCGAGCAGATCCAGGCCCTCGTGGCCGCGGGTATGGACATCGCCCGGTTGAACCTCAGCCATGGGACCCATGCCGAGCACGAGGCCCGCTACGCGCGGGTGCGCGCGGCCTCCGACGACGCCGGCCGGGCGGTCGGCATCCTCGTGGACCTGCAGGGCCCGAAGATCCGGTTGGGAAAGTTCGCCGGCGGCCGTGCCGAACTGGTGCCCGGCGCCCAGTTCACGATCACCACGCTCGACGTTCCCGGCAGCGCCGAGCGGGCGTCGACCACCTATGCCGGTCTGCCTTCTGACGTCTCGTCAGGTGACCGGATCCTGGTCGACGACGGCCGGCTGAGCCTGGAGGTGCTCGAGGTCGAGGGCGCCGAGGTGCACACCCGCGTCATCGACGGCGGGACGGTCTCGGACCACAAGGGCCTGAACCTGCCCGGCGTGGCGGTCGGGGTGCCCGCGCTGTCCGAGAAGGACGTGGCGGACCTGCGGTGGGCGCTGCACCTGCGCGCCGACCTGATCGCCTTGTCCTTCGTGCGGGACGCCAAGGACGCCGAGGCCGTGCGCGAGGTGATGGACTCCGAGGGGGTGCGCCTGCCGGTCATCGCCAAGTTGGAGAAGCCGCAGGCGGTGGCCAACCTCGACGAGGTCATCGACGCCTTCGACGGGCTGATGGTGGCCCGTGGCGATCTCGGCGTCGAGCTGCCGCTGGAGGACGTCCCGCTGGTGCAGAAGCGCGCGATCAAGCGCGCCGTCATGCAGGCCAAGCCCGTGATCGTGGCGACGCAGATGCTCGACTCGATGATCACCGAGCCGCGGCCGACCCGGGCCGAGGCCTCCGACGTCGCGAACGCCGTCCTCGACGGCGCCGATGCCGTGATGCTGTCGGGGGAGACCAGCGTCGGCAAGCACCCGTTGACCGCGGTCAGCACGATGGCCCGCATCGCCGAGGCCATCGAATCGGAGAGTCTCACGGCGTTGGGACCCGCGCTGGGTCCGCCGCTGACCACCGGTGGCGCGATCGCCCGCGCCGCGGCGGAGGTGGGCGAGGTCGTCGGGGCCCGCTACCTGGTGGCGTTCACCCAGAGCGGGGACACCGCCCGGCGGTTGGCCCGCTACCGCTCGCCGATCCCGCTGCTGGCGTTCACCCCGACCCCGGCTGTGCGCAATCAGTTGGCGTTGACGTGGGGCGTCGAGACGTTCCTCGTGCCGACGGTGCAGCACACCGACGAGATGGTGAAGCAGGTCGACGCCGCGCTGCTCGAGCTCGGGCGCTGCCAGATCGGGGACCGGATCGTGATCGTCGCGGGCAGTCCGCCCGGAATCCCCGGATCGACCAATGCGCTGCGGGTCCACCGGATGGGCGACGCGGTCGGCCTGATCGTCCCGGCCTATGCCGGATCGTGAGATTCGGATGCTTGCTCGATGGCGCAACTGGGGCGAAGCTGACATGCGTGGAGGCCGACTCCACCGGCGGATGCCAAGTCTGCGGCGGAGAGCCGGTGCTGACCGACGACGTGCTCTGCGCCGCGTGCGCCGGGCCGGTTCAGGTGTCGTGGGGCTTGGCGCACTCCCGTGGCGCGTTGCGCGGGGAGGAAGTGCGGTGGAGCGGTCGACGCCGAGCGGTGGAGACCGTATCGCTGAGCACGGAGGTGTTGTGAAGCGCACAGTCCTGGTCGGCCTGATCGCGTTGCTGCCGCTGGCGGCCTGCGGGTCGCACTCGAAATCGACGGCTTCGCCGGAGCAGCCCGCCGCCGCGGTACCGACGGTGCCCTCGGCCGCCGCGGCACCGCACGCCACCGCGACGCGCTCCGCCGCTCCCAAGGTGGCCACGGCGCCGACCAAGCCGCTGGTGGTCGGCTTCGGCGACTCGGTCCCGGCCGGCGGCGGCGGATGCAACTGCATCAACTTCGTGTCGGCATACGCGACCGACGTCGGCAAGACCACCGGGGTGAAGCCCGGGGTCGACAACTTCGCGGTCTCCGGCTCGACGAGCGCGGACTTCCTCGATCAGTTGTCGGACTCCTCGATCAAGACGGCGGTCGGCAAGGCGACCACGATCCTGATCATGACCGGCGCCAACGATTACAACGACGTCTTCGACCAGGTCTCCCTGGGCGCCTCGGCGACCAAGCTGTATCCGCCGGTGGCGGACGCGGTGCAGGACAACGTGACCACCGCGATCGAGAAGATCCAGAAGCTGAACTCGACGGCCCACATCGTGCTGCTGGACTACTGGGCGTCGATGGAGGACGGGAAGGTGGCCGAGAAGGATTACGACGCCACCGCGATGGCCGCGTCGATCGCGTGCACCGCCTCGACGAACAACGCGCTGGCGCTGGCGGCCCAGACCACCGGTGCGACCTATGTCTCCACCTACACGGCCTTCAAGGGCTCCAACGGCAGCAAGGACGACACCGCCCTGCTCCAGCCGGACGGGGATCACCCCGATCCGCAGGGGCATCAGGTGATCGCCCAGGCGATCGCGGCGGTGTATCCGCGTGGCTGAGCGCACCGGTGGCAGGATTCGCGCGGTTCTGGCTGGGAGGTCGCGGATGAACGGTCGATCGACGGCGAAGGCAGGTCGGTCCAGGCGAACCGGCGCCGCGCTCGGCGCACTCGTGGCGGCCCTGTCGTTGGCCGGGTGCGGGTCCGGGGGCGGCAGTCCGACGGCCTCCGACACCGGGGCCCCGCAAGCCTCGTCCGGACCCCACCCGGGGAAAGAGTCCTTCGCGGCCTACCGCGAGTGCCTGACGCAGCACGGCGTGAACCCGCCGACCGGGCGCCCCGCGCCCGGCGCCCCGCGTCCCAGCATGGACGCCGCGCAGGCGCAGGCTTTCCGCGACGCACGCCAGGCGTGCGCCAACCTGCGTCCGGCCGGTGGGCTGACGGCCGGCGGCATCCACAGCGGCCCGCGCCGGCAGTTCCGGGAGTGCATGAAGCAGCACGGTGTCACCCTGCCCGAGCCGCCCCGTCGCACTGCACGGCCCGGCGAAGGCCCGTCGCCCGAGCCTTCCAGCGGCCGCGGTGGCATGCTCGCCGGGCTGGATCTGAAGGACCCGACCGTCCACGCGGCCCTCGAGGCCTGCAAGTCGATCATCTTCGACAACGGCGCCACCCCCGCCCCGGCCGGCGGCGCAGTCACCCCGGCCGATACCGGGGACGCCGCCCAGTGATCTGACGCGGCATCACTGGTCCGGCCGGCGAGCACGGCGTAGGGGTGCGGGGGCGGAGCCCCGCCGCGACGCGGAGCGTCGCAATGTGATGACGCGCGACCCGGCCCGCGCTCTCCGCCGGCAAAGGTGTGCGCAAGCGCGTGTTCCCTTCGGTCAACAGGCTTCAACGGCTCGGGAGCCGGCGAGGGCTCGCAAGCTCGCTCTCGCCGCTCCGCTCGCCTCAATCGCCTGTGCCGAGGGCGGGAGTCGAACCCGCACGTCCCTTTCAAGACAGATGGGTTTGAGCCATCCGCGTCTGCCATTCCGCCACCCCGGCCGGGTGAGTGCCCAGTCTAGGGGCTGAGACCGGGCGGTTAAGCTGGCCTGGCGTTCATCCCCTACGTGAGGCGAAACAGGTGACCGAGTCCGCGCGCCGCGTGGTAATCGCCGAGGACGAGACGCTGATCCGCATGGATCTGCGCGAGATGCTCGAGGAAGAGGGCTACGACGTCGTCGGTGAGGCCGCCGACGGTCGTAGTGCGGTCGATCTGGTCGCGAAGCACTCCCCGGACCTGGTGATCCTCGACGTGAAGATGCCGGTCCTCGACGGAATCACGGCGGCCGAGCAGATCGTGGCGGCCGGTGGCACCGCCGTGGTCATGCTGACGGCGTTCTCGCAACGCGAACTGGTGGCCCGGGCCAGTGCCGCAGGTGCGATGGCCTACCTGGTCAAGCCGTTCTCGAAGAACGACCTGATGCCCACGATTGAGATCGCAGTTTCCCGGCACTCCCAGATTGTCGCGCTGGAGCGCGAGGTGGCCGGACTGGGCGAACGGCTCGAGATTCGCAAGTTGATCGACCGGGCCAAGGGGTTTCTGCAGACCAAATATGGATTGTCGGAGCCCGAGGCATTCCGCTGGATCCAAAAGGCCTCGATGGACCGGCGCATGACGATGAAGGAAGTCGCCGAGGTCATCATCGCCGACACGGCGTCAGATTCCGCGCCCGCCGAGCAATCGGCACCGGATGGTTCCGGCTGAGTTCCGGCGCCGGGCTGACCTGCGAAGAAGGTCAGGAAAACCCCAATTCCTCCTGGGGGAGATCACGAAGCGGCTACGGCTTGGCCGGCTTTGCGAAAGCCTCTGCCCGTTCCAGGCGGGACTCGTTTAGCTTTTCTCCAAGACACGGGGGGCCGAGTCGGGCGACGGGGGATATGTCGCACTCGACGTGGCTCCTGCGCAGCGCCCCGAAGGAGACCCACAGAATGCGACGTGCTTTTCCTGCCACTCGCGCACTCGCCATGGTGGCGGCGGCCGGCCTGGTTCTGACCGGCTGCAGCCTCGGCAGCCACGGCGGGTCGAAGGCCTCGTCGTCGGCCTCGCCATCCGCGTCCTACGCGCCGCACCAAGGCGACGGGATCCTGAAGATCGGCACGTTGCTGCCGGAGACCGGAAGCCTGGTCATCCTCGGCCCACAGCAGATCGCCGCGGTGAAGCTCGCGGTGCAGGACATCAACAACGCGGGCGGTGTGCTCGGCAAGCTGGTCCAGTCGGAGGACTCCGACTCCGGCGACGCGAGCACCGACATCGCCAGCCAGTCGGTCAACCGGCTCATCAATGACAACGTCGATGCGATCGTCGGCGCGGCCTCCTCCTCGGTCACCCTGAACGTGATCGACAAGGTCACCGGCAGTGGCCTGCTGATGATCTCGGGCTCGGCCACCTCGACGAAGCTGCAGGACTACCCGGACCACGGGCTGTTCTTCCGCACCGCGCCCTCGGACGTCTACCAGGGCCGGGTCGTCGCCAACACGGCCATCGACGACGGCGCCCAGACAATGGGCATTCTCGCGCTGCAGGACGCATACGGCACCAGCCTGGCCGACCAGGCCGGGCAGGTGTTCTCCGACAGCGGCGGCAAGGTCGTGCTCAAGCAGATCTACGACCCGAAGGCCTCGGACTACACAGCGGAGGTCGCTGCGCTCAAGGCCGCGAACCCCGACGCGATGGTGTTGATCGGCTTCGACGAGTCCTCGAAGATCATCCAGGAGATGGTCAAGCAGAGCCTGTTGCCGTTGAAGAGCCACAAGCACATGTACATGGTCGACGGGAACATGACCAACACCTACACGTTGCCGGCCGGCACCCTGGCCGGAGTGAAGGGGACGATCCCCGGCTCGAAGCCGACCACCGACTTCGAGAGCCGGCTGAAGACGATCAACCCGAACCTCACCGACTACAACTACGCGGGCGAGGCCTACGACGCGACCGTGCTGACGGCGCTGGCCTCGGAGGAGGCCAAGAGCGACAACGGCATCGACATCGCCGCGCACATGCAGGACATCACCAACGGCAGCACGCAGTGCAGCAGCTTCGCCGACTGCGACAGGCTGATCAAGGCGGGGACGACCATCCACTACATGGGCATCTCCGGCCCGATCGACTTCGACTCGAACGGCAACCCGAGCGTCGCCTCGATGGGTGTCTACGAGTACGGCTCGGACAACAAGTACCAGCCGCTGAAGTTCGTCACCGGCCCGATCTCCGCCACCGCGGCGAGCGCGAGCCCGTCGAGCAGCGCCTCCCCGACGCCGTCGTCCTCGGCCTCGCCGTCCGGTTCGCCCTCGCCGTCGCCCTCGGCGTCGAGTTCGATGAGCCCGACGGGCCTGTCCGGCTCGGTCTCCGGTTCGGTCTCGGGTACGTCGAAGCCGTAACTGATCCACCGTCAGAACGCGCAGGGGCCCGACCGATGCGGTCGGGCCCCTGCCGTCTGTCCTGGCCGGCTCAGGCGCGAGCCAGTGTCCCCAGATACAACTCGATGACCCTCGGGTCGTTGATCAGGCTGCGGCCGGTGCCGGTGTGTGCGTTGCGGCCGTTGTCGAGGACGTAGCCGCGGTCGCAGATCTGCAGGCAACGTCGGGCGTTCTGCTCGACCATCACCACGGTCACGCCGGTCCGCTGGATCTGCTTGGTGCGGATGAAGACCTCGTCCTGCAAGGCCGGGGAAAGGCCCGCGGACGGTTCGTCGAGCAGCAGCACCGACGGGGCGGGCATGAGGGCTCGGGCCATCGCGACCATCTGGCGTTCCCCACCGGACAGCGACCCGGCACGCTGCCGCCGGCGCACGGCCAACGTCGGGAACAGGCCGCACACGTGCTCGAACCGCGCCTTGAACTGACGTGGGCTCAGATACACGCCCATTTCGAGGTTCTCCTCGATCGTCAGGCTCGCAAACACGTTGTTGTTCTGCGGCACGAATCCCACACCGCGCTTGACGAGCTTGTTCGCCTTCGCGCCGGTGATGTCCTCCCCGCGCAGGGTGACCGTGCCGGACCGCACCGGCACCAGGCCGAACAACGCCTTGAGCAGCGTGGACTTGCCCGCGCCGTTCGGGCCGATGATCGCGACGAGTTCACCGGCGGCGGCGTGCAGGTCCACGCCGTCGAGGATGTTCACCTCGGGCAGGTAACCGGCCACGACTCCGGCCGCGCGCAGCAGCACGTCACCGGTCGGCTCAGTGGTCATCGGCCCCACCGTTCTGCTGCGGCGGTACCCAGCCGGTCGGACCGGAGGTCTCCAGCCCGATCTCGGCCGGGTCGACCCCGGCCTCGGCCGCCAACTCGACGCCGGACTCGATCAACCGATCCTCCTCCTCGGCGATGCTCAACGGGGCGTCGTGGTGCGAACCGAGGTAGGCGTCGATCACCCGCTCGTCGGCCATCACCCGGGCCGGCGGGCCCTCGGCGACCACGGCGCCGGCTGCCATCACCACGGCCCAGTCCGCGATGTGGCGAACCATGTCCATGTCGTGCTCGACGAACACCACGGTCATGCCCTCGTCGCGCAGGCCGCGGACGTGCTCGAGCAGGGTCTGCACCAGCGCCGGGTTCACCCCGGCCATGGGTTCGTCGAGCATCACCAGGGTCGGCGAGGTCATCAGCGCGCGGGCCATCTCCAGCAGCTTGCGTTGGCCGCCGGACAGCGTCCCGGCGTAATCGTCGGCCACCCGCTCCAGGTTGAACCGCTGCAGCAGGCCCCTCGCGCGCTCGGTGATCGCCTTCTCCTGGCCGCGCCACAGCGGCGGGGCCAACGCGGCCCACAGCGACTCACCGCGCTGCCCGGTCGCCCCCAACCGCATGTTGTCCAGCACGGTCAGCTTCGCCAGCGCCTTGGTGAGCTGGAAAGTCCGGACCATGCCACGGCGCGCCACCCGATAGGACGGCAGGCCGCTGATGACCTGGCCGTCGAACGTCCAGGCGCCGGCCTCCGGTTGGTCGAAACCGGTGAGCAGGTTGAACAGCGTGGTCTTGCCGGCACCGTTGGGGCCGATCAACGCAGTGATCGATCCGCGCTGGATCTCCAGGTGTCGGACGTCGACCGCGACCAGGCCACCGAAGCGGCGGATCACCGAGTCCGCGACGAGGATCGGGTCCGGCTTGCGGGAACCGGGCGCCGGATCGGCGCCGGACAGGGCGTCGAGCGCGATCGCGTGATGCTCCGAACGCACCGGGGTGGAGTCGCCGTAGCCCGGCTCGGCGAAGGACTCAGCGGGCATCGAGGGCGATCTCCTTCCGGTCGCCGAACACGCCCTGTGGTCGGAAGACCATGAGCAGGACCAACCCCAGGCCGACCAGCATGAAGCGCACCTCGCCGACCTGGATACCGGTGATGATCGAGGACGAGATGTGCCCGGAGTCGACGGCCTGGCGCAGCAGGCTGTCCGTGAACGCCAGCAGGGTCCACAGGATCATCGAGCCGACGACCGGGCCGAGCACCCGGGCGGCCCCGCCGAGGATCAGCACGACGTAGGCCAGGAAAGTCGTCTCGGTGCCGTAGAGGTCCGGCTGCACGGAGCCCTTGCCCAGCGCCGCCACGAAGCCGCCCAGCGACCCGATCACGCCACCGATCACCAGGGCCTGCATCTTGTAGGCGTAGACGTTCTTGCCGAGGCTGCGCACCGCGTCCTCGTCCTCGCGGATCGCCTTGACCACCCGGCCCCACGGGCTGCGGACCAGCAGCCAGACGAGCAGGCAACTGATGGCCACCAGGGCCCAGCCGACCGTCATCACCCACAGTTCGCGGGCGTCGAAATCCACCGACCCGATGCCGTAGCGGCGGGTGTCGGGGTAGGGGTTGTGGTCGAAGAAGTAGCCGGAGAACTGCTGCAGGCCGTCGGTTCCGCCGAAGTACCGGTCCAGCGACACCGACCGCACGATCAGCCGGACGATCTCAGCCGCGGCGATCGTGACGATGGCCAGGTAGTCCGCGCGCAGGCGCAATGTGGGGATGCCCAGCAGGATGGCCAGCACCACGGAAAGCCCGATGCCGATCCCGATGCCCGCCCAGAACGGCAGTCCGTATGTGGCCACCGAGACGGCCAGGCCGTAGGAGCCCATGGCCAGGAACGCGGACTGGCCGAAGTTCAACAGGCCGGCGTAACCGAACTGGACGTTGAGCCCGATCGCGGCGAGCGCGAAGTAGACCGCGTCGATGCCGACCGTCGCCTCGAGCGAGTTCGAGAAGATGCTGCCCCAGTGCATGCCGACCCCCGCCTCAGCCGATCCGCTCGCGACGACCGAGGATTCCCTGCGGACGGATCAGCAGGATCACGATCAGCACACCCAATGCGCCGACGTTCTTCAACTCCGGGGAGACCACCAACGTCGACAACTGGATGCCGACGCCGATCACCAGACTGCCCAGCAGCGCGCCCAGAGTGGTGCCCAAGCCGCCCAGGGTGACCGCCGCGAAGATCAGCAGCAGGATGTTCTGCCCCATCTGGAACTGCACCTCCTCGGCCAGGCCGAGCAGGATCCCGGCCAGGCCTGCCAGCGCGGTGCCGACGATCCAGACCACCCGGATCACGCGGTCCACGTCGATGCCGGAAGCCGCTGCCAGCGCCGGGTTGTCCGAGATCGCGCGGGCGGCCTTTCCCAGCCGGGTCCGCCAGACCGCGAGCATCACCAGCCCGATCGAGGCCACCGCGATCGCCATGCTCCAGTAGTCGATCGGCGCCAGCGCCACCGGCAACGGCCCGGCCTTGACGGCAGCCTGGCCCTGGAAGTCGGTGTAGGACTTGTTGGACCCGCCGTAGAAGTACAGGAACACGTAGCGGACGAACAGGGCCACACCGATCGAGACGATCATCATCGCCAAGGTTCCGGTGCCGCGCCGGCGTAGTTGGCCCCAGAACAACGCGTCCTGCAGCCACCCGGTGGCCCCGCAGATCGCCACGGCGATCGCGGCCGCGGGGATCAACCCGATCCCGTGCACCACGTTCAGCCAGTACGCCACCAGCGCCCCATAGGTGACCAGCTCGCCGTGCGCGAAGTTGACCAGGCCGGTGGTGCCGTAGATCAGGGACAGGCCGACCGCGGCCAGCCCGAGGATCAGGCCGAACCGCAGGCCCTCGGCGATCAGCTGCGCGGTGCGGTCGGTCTCCGACGGCGCCGAAGCAGTGGATTGCCCGGCGCCGAGCGCGAAGAGCTGGGGCCGTTGCTGGTCGGTGATCACGTCACGGACCACCGAGTTCTGGCCGGGGTCGCGCATCGTCTCCCCCGAGGGCAGGGTCGAGGTGTCCAACGTGATCCGGTAGCTGCCCGGGCCGGGCAGCGGGACGACCCAGCCGCCGTCGGCGCCGGTGGTGGCCTGTCCGACCGGTTGGTTGTCCGGGGTGGTGACGACGATCTTCACGCCCGCGATCGCCTTGTCGCCGTCGACCAGGCGTCCGTGGACGTCCTCGTTCGACGCGAAGGCCTGACTCACCCCGAGGGTCAGCCCGAGAACCGTCGCGACCAGCGCGAGCAGCACGCCCACCCAGGCATGCCTCGACGTGCGCACGCGCTCAACCCCTCCGTCGCCGCGCCCCGTGTTCATGATCGACTTTAGTGTCCCGATGCTTGCGCGCAGGCATTCACTCGCCACAACGGTGGCATCCCGCGCTCATGTCGTCGCCCACTTTGCAATGGAAGGGCCAGGTCTCGGCGTTCCTCGGCCAATTGCCCAGGTTCAGTGACGCCCCGCGTATGAGAGAACAACAGCCCGATCATCGATGATCTGGCGTCAGGCGCGGGTCGGGCCGGCGCCTAGGATCGCGACGTGGCCCCAACTCCGCCCCGTCTGCTGCTGCTCGACGGGCACTCCCTGGCCTATCGGGCGTTCTACGCGCTGCCGGTGGAGAACTTCTCCACCACGACCGGGGCGCCCACCAACGCGGTCTACGGCTTCACGTCGATGCTGATCAACGCCTTGCGCGACGAGGCGCCGACCCACGCGGCGGTGTGCTTCGACGTGTCCCGCGTGACGTTCCGCAGCGAGGCCTACCCCGAGTACAAGGCGAACCGGTCGAGTTCGCCCGACGACTTCCGGCCCCAGGTCAGCCTGATCCGCGAGGTGCTCGAGGCGCTGCGCATCCCGAGCCTGGCGGTCGAGGGCTACGAGGCCGACGACCTGATCGCCACCCTCGCCCGGGCGGCCGAGATCGAGGGCTACGAGGTCCTGATCGTCACCGGCGACCGCGACGCGTTCCAGTTGGTGTCCGACCGGGTCACCGTGCTGTACCCGAAGCGCGGCGTGTCCGAGATGAGCCGGATGGACCCCGCCGCGGTCGAGGAACGCTACGGTCTGACGCCCCGTCAGTACCCGGATTTCGCCGCCCTGCGTGGGGATCCCAGCGACAACCTGCCCTCGGTCCCCGGGGTGGGGGAGAAGACCGCCGCCAAGTGGATCCGCGACTTCGGCTCGTTGGCGGAGCTCACCGACCGGGTCGACGAGGTGCCCGGCAAGACCGGCAACTCACTGCGCGAGCATCTGACCGCGGTGCTGCTCAACCGGCAGCTGACCGAGCTGCGCGGCGACGTCCCGCTCGACGTCGTCCCGGCCGACCTGGCGCTGAAGGGCTGGGACCGCGACGAGGTGCACCGGGTCTTCGACACCCTGCAGTTCCGGGTGCTGCGCGAGCGCCTGTGGGCGACGCTGGAGTCGGCGACGCCGGAGGCCGAGGCCGGGTTCGAGATCGCCGGGCGGATGCTCGGCGCGGAGGAACTGGCGCAGTGGCTGGCCGAGCACGCCGCGGACTCCGGCCGGATCGGCATCGACGTGTCCGGGTCCTGGGGCCGGGGCACGGGGCTTGTCACCGGCGTCGCGCTGGCCGCGTCCGACGGCTCGGCGTGCTGGTTCGACCCGGCGACGATCGCGCCGACCGACGACACCGCGTTCGCCGCGTGGGCGGCCGACCCGGACGCCCACAAGGCGCTGCACGATGCGAAGGGCCCGATCCTCGCCCTGGCCGCCCGCGGCTGGACGTTGCGTGGGGTCACCTCCGACACCGCGCTGTCGGCCTACCTGGCCCTGCCCGGGCAGCGGTCGTTCGAGCTGTCCGACCTGGCGTTGCGGTTCCTGCACCGGGAGCTGCGCAACGATGCCGTCGACGACGGCCAGCTCTCGTTCGACGGCGCCGACGAGGAGGCCGCCGGTGCCGCGGCAATGGTCCGGGCCCGGGCCGTCATCGACCTGGCCGACCACCTCGACGGCGAGCTCGCCGGCCGCGGCGGGGCCGCGTTGCTCGAGCAGGTCGAGCTGCCGTTGGTCGACGTGCTGGCCGACCTGGAGGAAGTCGGGATCGCCGCCGACGCGGACTACCTCGCCGAGCTGTCCAGGCAGTTCGGCGCGGCGGTCGCCGACGCCGAGCAAGCGGCGTACGCGGCGCTGGGCCATGAGGTGAACCTCGGTTCGCCCAAGCAGTTGCAGGTCGTGCTGTTCGAGGAGCTCGGCCTGCCGAAGACGAAGAAGATCAAGACCGGCTGGACCACCGACGCCGAGGCGTTGGCCGACCTTTTCGAGAAGACGCAGCACCCGTTCCTGGAGCACCTGCTGCGGCACCGCGACGTGACCCGGCTGAAGTCCACCGTCGACGGGCTGATCCCGATGCTCGACGACCACCACCGCATCCACACCACGTTCAACCAGATGATCGCGGCGACCGGGCGGCTGTCCTCGACCGACCCGAACCTGCAGAACATCCCGATCCGCACCGAGGAGGGCCGCCGGATCCGCACGGCCTTCGTCCACGGCCGCGGCTACGAGTCGCTGCTGACCGCCGACTACAGCCAGATCGAGATGCGGATCATGGCGCACCTGTCGGCCGACGACGGCCTGCGCGAGGCGTTCGCCTCCGGTGAGGATCTGCACACCACGGTGGCCTCCCGGGTTTTCGCGGTCTCGGCCGACGGCGTCACCGGTGCCATGCGCGCCAAGATCAAGGCGATGTCCTACGGCCTGGCCTACGGGTTGTCCTCGTTCGGCCTGTCCCGCCAGCTGAAGATCAGCGTCGACGAGGCGAGCGCCTTGCGCGACGAGTACTTCTCGCGATTCGGCGGCGTCCGCGACTACCTGCGCGAGGTGGTCGAGGCGGCGCGGGTCGACGGCTACACCGAGACGATCCTGGGCCGCCGCCGCTACCTGCCCGACCTCAACAGCGACAACCGGCAGCGCCGGGAGATGGCCGAGCGGATGGCGCTCAACGCGCCGATCCAGGGCTCAGCGGCCGACATCATCAAGGTCGCGATGCTGGGCGTGGCCGGCGCGCTGACGGCCGGGGGGCTGCGCTCCCGGATGCTCCTGCAGGTGCACGACGAGTTGGTGTTCGAGGTCGCGCCGGGAGAGTGCGAGGCCCTCGAGGCGTTGGTGCGCGATCAGATGGGCGCGGCCTACCCGCTCACCGTGGCACTCGACGTCTCGGTGGGCGTCGGGCCGAACTGGCACGACGCCGGCCACTGACCGAGCCGTCGTCGCCCCGAGGCGTTCGGCCTCAGCGCGGTACAACCGCGGTCTGGGCCCGCAACCGCGCAGCCATCGAGCCCATCACGTCGAGGGCGAAGGTCGGTGTCTCGTGGATCAGGAAGAGGAACATCCGGCGGTCGATCACGGCCACCGAGGCGTCGGTGGCGGCGGTCGCGGTCAGGCTGCGCGGCTCCTTGTCGACCAGCGCGAGTTCGCCGAACACCCCGCCCTCGGTGATCCGCGTGACAGGCGTGCCGGCCGAGCTCAGCTCGAGGGTCCCCGAGATGACCCCGTACATCTCCTCGCCCATGTCGCCCTCGTGGAACAGGACGTCTCCGGCGCGCAACTGCTCCACCTTGCGGGCGTTGGCGAACACGGCGCTGTTGCTCACGGTCGCTCCAGGAGGCAGGGGGCGTGCGACATTGCGGTTGGCCAGAAGATCTCCTGGCCAGGTGAACGAAAAATGGCCGGACAGTGAACGTTGCCGCCCCACCGTCGCGCGACCACGGATCGGCTTTCGATCACTGGCGCGAGCGGCGGTAGCGTCCGCACGATGAGCACAGCATCGTCCGGTCGTCCGCGATCGACCTGGATGGGGGCTCTTGCCCGGTCGTGACGGTAGGGGGTGACGTGCGCCTGGGAACAAGGCCCAGCTGGGGTCGGCGCGTTGGCTCACCGTCATGTTCGGAGTGCTCTCGCTGTGCGACCAGGCGGGAACCGCTGCGTTGGCCATCCACCTGTTCAACCACGGTGGCACCCGCGAGTTGTCGCTGCTCGCCGTGCGGTTCTTCCCGCCGGCCCTGGCCGGGTTCGCCGTGCCCGCGGTCCTGGCCCGGGCCGGGATCGGCCGGACGCTTCGCACGGTGCCCGCTGCGCGGGCGGCCCTGATCGTCGTGTGCGGGGCAGCGGCGCTCGCCGGCGCCTCCGTCCAAGTGCTCGTCCTGCTGCTCGGGTTGGACATGGCCGTGGCGCAGGTCGTCCGACCGGCGCTGGCGGCGGCCTTGCCGCGACTGTCGCACTCGGTGGAAGGGGTGGCCCGGGCCTCGGCCGCCCTGGCGAATGCGAAATCCGTCGGGGGGTTGACCGGCGCGACGGTCGGAGCCGCGCTGTGCGCTGTGGCGGGCCTGGGGCCCACCTGCCTGCTCATGGCCGTGGCGATCCTGGCCGTACTTCCCGGCGTGTTCGCGTCCACCGCCACCGCCCCGTTGCGGGGTCGACCGCGGGTCCAGTCGCTGCTGGGATCCCTGCCTGCGGTGCGGACCAGGGCCGCTGTGGTGCCGGTGCTGATGGGCTCGATGCGCACGCTGCTGCGGGGGGTCTGGTCCGGTGTCGTCGTGGTCCTGGCGACCCGGACGCTGGGCCTGGGTTCGCGCGGGGTGTCGCTGCTCGCGTGCGCGGCAGGCCTCGGCGGACTGCTTTCCTTGGCGATCACCCGCCACCTGCTGGCCGGCCGCCGCCTTGCGCCGTGGATGTGCCTGTCGATCACGGTCGCGGCCGCGGCGACGCAGAGTGTGGCGGACTTCCCCCTGGTCTGGCTCAGCCTGCTGGCGATGTTCGTCTGGGGTCTGGCCCTGGCGCTGGCCGATCTGTCGGCATCGACGGTGATCCCGCGTGTCGTCGACCATCGCAACGCCGCCGCGGTCTCCGCGATCAACGAGAACCTGAAACTGATACTCGAGGGGGTCGGCGCCTTCGGTACCCCGCTCCTGGCTCAGCTGCTGGGGCCCCGGCTGGCACTGGTGGTCGGCTGCGAAATAGTCCTCGTGGTCATGGCAATCGGCTGGCCCCTGGCCCACCGGGCCGAGCGCGACATCGCCGAGCGGATGAGCACGTGGGCTCTGCTCCAGTCGGTGCCGCTGCTGCGCCGGTTGCCGCTGGACGCGATAGAGACCTTGGCCGCGGGGGCCCGGTCTGTCTCCTGCGCCGAGGGCCGGCAACTGATCGTCGCCGGGGATTACGGCGACACTTATTGGGTGCTGCGTTCGGGTAGCGCGCTGGTCCTGGCACCGGGTATGGAGCCGAAGCGGTTGGGCCCGGGATCCGGTTTCGGCGAGATCGGACTCCTGCACGCGATCCCGCGCACCGCGACCGTGGTCGCCGCCGAGGACGCCGAGGCGTTGGTCATCGACCGGGACAGCTTCCTGCTCGCGTTCACCGGTCTGGCCACCGTGCCCGAGGCGATGTCCGAGGCGATGCCCGAGCCGATGCCCGGGCCGGACGTCCCGCCCGGCGATGCGGACGAGCTGATCCGCGCAGCGCCGACCGTGGCTTCCCTGGGCGAGCGGCGCGCTGCGGAAGTGGCCCGCCGCGCCGGTCGGGTCTGGTTCGCGCCCGGCAGCGTCGTGTTCCAGGCCGGGGATCCGGCGGACTGCTGCTACGTGGTGCTCTCGGGGGCGGTGCGGGTGGACGCCCCGGGCCGCATGACGACGTTGGGCGTGGGACGCGAATTCGGCTCCATCGGGTTGCGAATCACCGGTTCGCGGACAGCGACGGTGACGGCGGTGGAGGCGACCGAGCTGGCGGTGCTGACCGCGAAGGAACTGGACCCGGCAGGCCCCGAGACGTCCGCGGCCACCGCGGTCCCCGCGTAGCCCCGGTACGGTCTGGGCAACTGCCCGGGACGCGAGGGACCTGAAGATGCGGCTGCTGCTGCTTTCCGACCTGCACTACTCGTTGCGTCAGTTCGACTGGGTGTTGGCCCGGGCCGCCGACTTCGATGCGGTGGTGCTGGCCGGCGACCTGCTCAGCATCGCGGCGCCGGTGTCCGTCGAGGCCCAGATCGTCGCGATCGGTGCGACGCTGCGCAAGCTGGCCGCCTCGACCACGGTCATCGCCTGCTCGGGCAACCACGACCTGAACACCCACAGCGCGGCCGGGGAGAAGACCGCCGACTGGTTGACCGCCGCCGGGATCGGCGGACTCATCGGCGACGGTTCATCGGTCCGGCTGGGGGAGGACCTGATCAGCGTCCTGCCCTGGTGGGACGGCCCGGTCGCGCGAGCCGACTCCGAGGCGTTGCTGGACTCGGTGGACCGGACCGGGGTGCGGCGCTGGATCTGGGTCTATCACTCCCCTCCGGAGTCGTTGCTCAGCTGGACCGGGTCACGGCACTACGGCGACGCCACCGCGACCGAGTGGATCGCCCGCCGGCAGCCCTACGCGGTGTTGTGCGGCCACATCCACCAGGCCCCGTTCGCACCGGACGGTTCCTGGGTGGACCGGGTCGGGTCGACGTTGGTGTTCAACCCCGGCAAGCAGACCGGCTCGACACCGACCTGGGTCGAGATCGACCTGGCTGAGCAGCGGGCCGCCTGGCACTCGATGACCGGCGTCGAGGAACGCGAGTTGGCGCAGGTTCAGTAGTCGGGGACGTCGGTCCGGTCGGAACCGCCCACGAAGCCGCTGGGCCGCACGGAGGTCAACTCCGAGAGCACCTCGGCCATCAGACCCAGGTGCGTGGTGTCGTCGGCGTACTGGTTGCGCAGGTCGACCAGGTAACCGGTCATCGCGTTCAACCTTGCGGCGAGCAGTCGGGCGATGGCCAGCAGCACTGCTGGGTTCTCGCTGATCGAAGCGACGCTCATCACCCGGGTCCGGGTGTCGGTCAGCGCGACCACGCGGGCCGAGTGGGGGGCGTCGAGCAGCGCGGCGATCTCGCCGAGGAACGCCCCCGGCTCGCCCACCCGCTTGACCAGGACCCCGCCCACCTCCACACCCACGGTGCCTTCGGTCAGCACGTGCACCACGCCGCTGCGCGCTCCTTCGGACAGCAGCTCTGCCCCGGTCGGGAATTGCCGCTCGGGCAGGTCCGCGCACAGCGCAAGGATCGTGTCCACGCGGGGCACCCTAGACGGTGCCGGCCTCGCGGGCCTGCCCCGTACCGGGCCGACGTCGAGGCGGCCACGGAATCAAGCAGCCGGCGGATCGGGGTAAAGCGCGCGGGCGCCGCGGCCGATACCTCGTCCGATGGGTACCCACAAGCGATTGAGCCGAGCGCAGCAGGCGCTTTCGCCTGCTGCCGAGTTGGTCGACCGGGTCGACCGGGTCGTGCGCGAGCGACTGCGACGGCCGGAGCCGACGGCCTCGACGAAGCCGACCGAGCCCGGTGAGTTCTTCACCGACGCCACCGACGCCACCGACGCCACCGCGCCGCTGCGGACGCCGCTGGGCGGGATCCGGTTCGAGCAGACGGACGACGTCGGTCTGGTGTGGGACTCGCGTGACTTCCCGGTTGTGCCCGAGGCCCTGGTCCGCAAGGAGAGCAACCTGCGGCTGGCCGGTGTGGCCGGCGCGGTCGTGGCTCTGACCGTCGGCCTGGCCAACATCCTGCCCGGCGGTGGCGGCCAGGCCGTGCTGATGGCCCCGGCCGACTCCAACAACCAACTGCACGGCATTGGCGCGAACGAGCCGCTGCCGACCGTCAGTCCCGCTCCCGGTGCGCCGACCGCGCCGCTGCCGGTGCTCGGCCCGGTGCCGCTCGTCGCGCCGACCGCGACGACCACCCCGTCGACCCAGGTCACGATCCCTGCCGGGTCCTACCGGGGAATCCCGACGATCGTGCTGGCCGCCTACGAGTCGGCGGCCACCCGAATGGCCAAGGAACAACCCGCCTGTCACCTGCCCTGGGCCTTGTTGGCCGGCATCGGGGAGGTCGAGTCCGGTCAGGCCGACAACGGGGCGGTCAACTCCGCCGGCGAGATGTTGACGGCGATTCTCGGTCCGGCGTTGAACGGCGCCAACGGGTTCGCCCGGGTGCTGAACACCAACCCGGCGATGGACGGTGCCGGCCCCTACGCCCGCGCGGTCGGGCCGATGCAGTTCCTGCCGAGCACTTGGGCGCCGTACGCGCAGGACGGCAACGGCGACGGCATCGCCGACCCGGAGAACATCTACGACGCGGCACTGACCACCGCGGCCTACCTGTGCGACGGCGGGGGCGACCTGAGCACCCGCAACGGCCTGCTGGGAGCGGTGTACCGCTACAACCAGTCCTGGCAGTACGTCTCGCTCGTGCTGACCTGGGCCGGGGTGTACGCGGGCTCGTTCCCGTCGATCACGCTGCCGGGCACCCCGACGGCGACCCCCACGGCAACCCCCACGGCAACCCCGACCGGGTCCCCGAGCGCCCCGCCCAAGACCGCGACGCCGGTTCCCACGACCAGCCCGGCCCCGACCGCCTCGGCCCCGCCGAAGCCGGACCCGACGCCCAGCGCGCCCGTAACGGCCGCACCGACCGACCCGCCCACGACGCCGCCGACCACGGAGCCCACCTCGGCACCGACTGACACCCCGACCCCGACGCTGCCCCCGCCGACGTCGGAGGCCACCCCCGGCCCGTCGGATCTGCCGTCGATCGCGTCGACCGTGGCGGTCACCGTGCCGGCCACCGCCTGACGGCAGCGGTCACGCCGGGGGCCGCCGGGTCACGAAGATCGCGGTTCCGGGGATCAACCGGCCGCGCAGCGGGCTCCACCCTCCCCAGGTGCGCTCGTGGTCCTGCGGCCACTCGGGTTCGACCAGGTCGAGCACCTCCAGGCCCGCGGCGACCACCGACCGGACATGGTCGCCGATCGTGCGGTGGTGCTCCACGTAGGACGGCAGGCCGGCCTGGTCGTACTCGACGTAGGCACGGCGGTCGAAGTAGGAGTCGCGCACGACCAGCCCGCCCTCGTCCGGGTCGTCGGGCAGGCACCACCTGATCGGGTGGGTCACCGAGAAAACCCAGCGCCCACCGGGCCGCAGCACCCGGGCCACCTCTTGGTGCACGGCGAAGGTGTCCGCGACGAACGGGAGCGCCCCGTAGGCCGAGCAGGCCAGGTCGAACGAGGCGTCGGCCAAGGGCAATCGGGCCGCGTCGGCGACCACCACGGGCACAGCGATCCCGGTGTCCCGGTCCAGCTTCCGGGCCTGCCGCAGTTGGGCGGCCGAGAGATCCACGCCGACCGGCCGCGCGCCGACCTGCGCCAGCCACCGCGCGCACTGTGCGGCCCCGCAGCCGATCTCCAGCACGGACCGGCCCGCGACCGGCCCCAGCAGCCCCGCCGTCGACTCGCGCAGTCCTTCCGGGCACCAGCAGAAATCGACGTCACCGAGGAAGTCGCCGTGCTCGACCTGGTAGTCCGCCGCGGCGGTGTCCCACCACGCCCGATTCGCGCGTGTGGTCGGGACTGCGGGGCAGTCGTCGCGGCCGACTCCTGCAGACATCCCGGTCCCTCGCCTCGCCGAGCGCTCTGCAAAACCGCAGGTGAATGCGGCAAGCCGGCCTCACCTGCGTGATCGGATTGAGCCTTGTCGACCGCAGGGAGTATTCTGGCAGACGCGTTGTGGGCCAGTGTCACCCCGGACGTCGTGGGGACACGGTCGTAGGTCGAGTTTCCGGTCAATGAATTTCGGTCACAGCACGGCTTTCGGGCCGCGCGGGACAGGGGTCCGACGGGGGTTTCGGCAGGCGAGAGCGGCCCGCAGCACCACCCGCGGGCCACGCGCCCCCCGACCAAATTGTCCGGAGCAACTTCCCATATGACCACCACCGTCGAGGCCTTCAACGCCGCCCCTGCCGCGGTTCCTCAGGTCGCCATCAACGACATCGGTTCGGCCGAGGACTTCCTCGCAGCGATCGACGAGACCATCAAGTACTTCAACGACGGCGACATCGTCGAGGGCGTAATCGTCAAGGTCGACCGGGACGAGGTCCTCCTCGACATCGGTTACAAGACCGAGGGCGTCATCCCCTCCCGCGAGCTGTCGATCAAGCACGACGTCGACCCGAACGACGTCGTCAAGGTCGGCGACGCCATCGAGGCCCTGGTTCTCCAGAAGGAGGACAAGGAAGGCCGACTGATCCTGTCCAAGAAGCGCGCCCAGTACGAGCGCGCCTGGGGCACGATCGAGCGGATCAAGGAAGAGGACGGCATCGTCACCGGTTCGGTGATCGAGGTCGTCAAGGGCGGTCTGATCCTCGACATCGGCCTGCGTGGCTTCCTGCCCGCGTCGCTGGTCGAGATGCGCCGCGTGCGCGACCTCCAGCCGTACGTCGGCAAGGAGCTCGAGGCCAAGATCATCGAGCTGGACAAGAACCGCAACAACGTGGTCCTGTCCCGCCGGGCCTGGCTCGAGCAGACCCAGTCCGAGGTCCGCCAGACGTTCCTGACGACCCTGCAGAAGGGCCAGGTCCGACCGGGTGTCGTCTCCTCGATCGTGAACTTCGGCGCGTTCGTCGACCTCGGTGGCGTCGACGGTCTGGTCCACGTCTCAGAGCTGTCGTGGAAGCACATCGACCATCCGAGCGAGGTTGTCGAGGTCGGCCAGGAGGTCACCGTCGAGGTTCTCGACGTCGACATGGACCGCGAGCGGGTCTCCCTGTCGCTGAAGGCGACGCAGGAGGACCCGTGGCAGCAGTTCGCCCGGACCCACGCGATCGGTCAGGTCGTGCCGGGGCGGGTCACCAAGCTGGTGCCGTTCGGTGCGTTCGTGCGCGTGGACGAGGGCATCGAGGGCCTGGTGCACATCTCGGAGTTGGCCGAGCGCCACGTCGAGGTGCCCGAGCAGGTCGTCCAGGTCAACGACGAGATCTTCGTCAAGGTCATCGACATCGACCTCGAGCGTCGGCGGATCTCGCTGTCGCTCAAGCAGGCCAACGAGACCGCGGGCGGGGCGGAGGTCGGCGACGACCACTTCGACCCGGCCGCTTACGGCATGAAGGTCGAGTACGACGCCGACGGGCACTACGTGTACCCGGAGGGCTTCGACGCGGAGACCAACGAGTGGCTTCCCGGCTTCGAGACGCAGCAGGTGGAGTGGGAGCGGCAGTACGCCGAGGCCCGCACCCGCTACGACGCGCACCGCAAGCAGGCCGTCGCGGCGCAGGCCGCCGACGCCGAGGCCGCGGGCACGGACGACTCCGGGACGACCTCGTACTCCTCGGAGGCCGCCACCGGCGGCGAGGCCAGCGGCACCTTGGCCTCCGACGAGGCCTTGGCCGCGCTTCGGGAGAAGCTCACCGGCCGCAACTAGGGCGAATCTCTCTGGGGCGACCCTGTCCGCGGAAAGCGCGGACCGGGTCGCCCCAGTGTTCCCGCTTTCTGCGCGAGGACGCCAGAATTGCCTGATGCGCATCGGACTGACCGGCGGGATCGGGTCGGGCAAGACCACGGTCACCGATCTGTTGGCGGCGCGGGGCGCGGTCATCGTGGACTCCGACCTGGTGGCCCGGGAGGTCGTCGCGGCGGGCAGCGAGGGCCTGGCCGCGGTTCTCGCCGAGTTCGGGCCCGAGATCCTGGCACCCGACGGCGAGATGGACCGGGCCAAGGTGGCCGCGATCGTGTTCGCCGACCCGTCGGCGCGGGCCCGGCTCAATGCGATCGTCCATCCCCGGGTGCGGGACCGGGCCGCGGCGCTGGTCGCGGCCGCGGCGCCCGGATCCGTTGTCGTGCAGGCGATTCCGTTGCTGGTCGAGGTCGGCGCGGCCGGGAACTTCGACCTGGTGATCGTGGTCGACGTCGACCCGGAGACGGCCGTGCGCCGGCTGGTCTCGGCGCGCGGGATGACCGAGGCGGATGCCCGCGCGCGGATCGCGGCTCAGGCCGACCGGGCGCACCGGTTGGCGGCCGCGGACGTGGTGGTGGACAACACCGGTCCGCCGGAGGCGTTGCGGGAGCAGGTCGACCGGCTCTGGGGCGACCTGGTACGCCGCGTCGGCTGAGGCGTCGGTCACTCGTGCGGGTGCAGGGTGAGCACCTGTGCCGGCGGGCCCAAACGGACCGGACCTGGCTCGTGCAGCCCCTCGACCAGGACGCGCACCAGCTCGAGCACGTCGGTCGCGGCCAGCCGGAACGTGACGTCGTTGCCGTGCAGCGTCCCGATCGTCAGCCCGACGGCGTTCTCCGGGACCCAGGCGGCTGCCAGCCAGCCTTGGCCTTCGGCGTCGTCGAAGACCAGGGGCGCTTTCGGGAGGGCTGCCGGGGGCCGCTTGGCGGTGCGGGCCCGGAACGGTACGACGTCGGCCATTTCAGGACTTCCCTCGTTGGCTGCGGACCCGGTGATCCACCGTGAGCTACCCGGTGGTCGCCCGCTCATGCCCGGGCGGAACGCACCGGTGCACGACGCGTAAAATCCAGGTGGACCGATCATCCGCGGAGAGGACGAACCGGCACGTGCACGAGGTCGACGTCGAGTCCGCCCCCGTTGATCCCGCCGCCGATCTCGCCCTGGCGTTGGATTTGGCACGGGTTGCGGGGGAGCGTCTGCTCGCCCTGCGGGCCGAATGGCCCGCCGGTGAGCCCGGCGGCGGTGCCGCCGGCGACCGCGCGGCCCAGGAGGTGCTGGCGGCCGGGTTGAGTGCGGCACGGCCTGCTGACGCCGTGCTCTCCGAGGAGGCCCTGGACCTGCCGGGCCGCGATCGCGCCGACCGCGTGTGGATCATCGACCCGCTGGACGGCACCCGCGAGTTCGCCGAGGGCCGCGACGACTGGGCGGTCCATGTGGCCCTCTGGGAACGTGCCGCCGACGGCTTGACGGTCGGTGCTGTCGCGCTGCCCGGGCGTGGCCTGGTGCTGGGCTCGGCCGACATCGCCGTCCCGCGACGAGCGCGCGGCCCGCTGCGCATCGCGGTCAGCCGGACCCGGCCGCCGGCCGCGGCCGTCGCGGTGGCCGAGGAATTGGGCGCCGAGCTGATCCCGATGGGTTCGGCCGGCGCCAAGGTGGCAGCCGTCGTCCTCGGTGAGGTGGACGCCTATGTGCACGCCGGCGGCCAGTACCAGTGGGACTCGGCCGCACCGGTCGCGGTTGCGCTTGCGGCCGGGCTGCGGGCGACCCGCCTGGACGGGTCGCGGCTGCGCTACAACGATCCCGACCCCGCGCTGCCCGACCTGTTGGTCGCGCGCACGGAGTATTTCGACGCCGTTCTCGCGGCGGCCAACCGGAAGACCGACAGGTGATCGCATGACCGAGAAGACGATCGCCCGGCACTCCTACCAGCTCAGCCAACTACGGGTGCTGGAGTCCGAGGCCGTCCACATCATCCGTGAGGTGGCTGCGGAGATGGAGCGGCCGTGTCTGCTGTTCTCCGGCGGCAAGGACTCCGCGGTGATGCTGCACGTGGCCGCGAAGGCGTTCGCGCCCGCGCCGATCCCGTTCCCGGTTATGCACGTCGACACCGGGCACAATTTCCCCGAGGTGCTGGACTTCCGCGACGCCGAGGTGGCCCGTTGGGGTGTGCAGCTGATCGTGGCCTCGGTGCCCGAGGCGATCGAGGCGGGCAAGGTGCGCGAGGAGCCGAACGGTTCGCGCAACCGGATCCAGACGCCGGTGTTGTTGGAAGCGTGCGAGAAGCACCGCTTCACCGCGTTGTTCGGCGGTGCTCGCCGCGACGAGGAACGCGCCCGGGCCAAGGAGCGGATCTTCTCGTTCCGCGACGAGTTCGGGCAGTGGGACCCGAAGAACCAGCGCCCGGAACTCTGGAACCTCTACAACGGCCGCATCCACACCGGCGAGAGCATCCGGGTGTTCCCGCTGTCCAACTGGACCGAGTTGGACATCTGGCACTACATCGCCGCGGAGAACGTCGCACTCCCACCGATCTACTACGCCCACGAGCGCGAGGTGTTCCTGCGCGACGGGATGTTGATGGCCGACAACGAGTTCTGCCGGCCGCGCAGCGGTGAGGAGATCTTCACCGCCACCGTCCGGTACCGCACCGTCGGCGACGCAACCCTGACCGCGGCCGTCCGCTCCGACGCCCGCGACGTCGAGGCGATCATCGCCGAGGTCGGTGCCACCCGGCAGACCGAACGCGGCGCCACTCGCGGCGACGACCGGGCCACCGAGGCCGCAATGGAGGACCGCAAGAAGGAGGGGTACTTCTGATGGCGCACCTCTGCGTCTTCTGTGGCCTGTCGCACCTGTCGCGACGCCTTGATACGTGCGGCAGGCCGCAGGAGTCGGGGTTCGGGGGGGTGGCCTGATGGACCTGCTGCGGTTTGCAACCGCCGGCTCCGTCGACGACGGCAAGTCGACCCTGATCGGTCGGCTGCTCTACGACACCAAGTCGATCTTCGAGGACCAGCTCGAGCACGTCGAGCAGGTCAGCCGTGACAAGGGCCGTGAGTACACCGACCTCGCGCTGCTCACTGACGGCCTGCGGGCCGAACGCGAGCAGGGCATCACGATCGACGTCGCCTACCGCTACTTCGCAACGCCCACACGGAAATTCATCATCGCCGACACCCCGGGCCACATCCAGTACACCCGGAACATGGTCACCGGTGCCTCGACCGCGGACCTGGCGATCATCCTGGTCGACGCCCGCAACGGGTTGGTCGAGCAGTCGCGCCGCCATGCCTTCCTGGCCTCGTTGCTGCAGGTGCCGCACCTGGTCGTCGCGATCAACAAGATGGACCTCGTCGACTGGGACCGGAAGCGCTTCGAGCAGATCCAGGAGGAGTTCACCGCGTTCGCGGCCCGGCTGCGGATCCGCGACCTGGTGATCATCCCGATCTCGGCGCTCAACGGCGACAACGTGGTGGAGCGTTCCGCGGTGTCCCCCTGGTATGACGGTCCGTCACTTCTGCACCACCTCGAGCATGTGCACGTGGCCAGCGACCGGAATCTGATCGACGTGCGATTCCCGGTGCAATACGTGATCCGCCCGCAGACTGCGAAGCATCGCGACTACCGCGGGTACGCCGGTCAGGTAGCCGGTGGTGTGCTCAAGCCGGGCGACACGGTCACCGTGCTGCCCAGCGGGTTCTCGACAACGATCGAGGGCATCGACTCCCTGGAGGGCCCCGTCCAGGAGGCCTACGCGCCGATGTCCGTGGTGGTTCGGCTGACGGACAACCTCGACATCTCCCGGGGAGACATGATCTGCCGGCCGCGCAACATGCCGGCCGTCACCCAGGACGTCGACGCGATGGTCAGCTGGATGGCCACCAGCCCGCTGCGGGAGGGCACGAAGCTGGTCATCAAGCACACCACCCGCAGCGCGCGGGCGTTGGTCAAGGAGATTCAGTACCGGCTCGACGTGAACACGTTGCACCGCGACGAGACCGATCGCGAGCTGGGCCTGAACGACATCGGCCGGGTGCGGCTGCGTACGACCGTCCCGTTGTTCGTCGACGACTACCGGAACAACCGCACCACGGGCGGCTTCATCCTGATCGACGAGTCGACCAACGTGACCGTCGGGGCCGGGATGATCACCGACCCGCACTGACCCCTCCGACGACCGAGCCCTTGTGAGGCCTTGATCGTCGGTGTCAGGATCGGCGACGTTTCCGCCACCGAGGAGGCCCCGTGCAACCCACCGATTTCGCCCCAGGCGAGACGATGAGCACCGAGGTGCTCGATCGTGGTCGCGACTACCGGCTGCTGGCGGAGGGTCGGGTCGACGCGGAGCGGGACAGGCTGACCGCGCTCGAGGCGTTGTTCGACCCGACGTCGCGGCTGGCGCGTGGCCTGGTGCAGCCCGGCTGGCGCTGCCTCGAGGTCGGTGGTGGACACGGCTCGATGGCCCGGTGGCTGGCCGAACAGGTGGGCCCGGACGGCGAGGTCGTGGCGACCGACATCGACGCGCGCTACCTGAAGGAGCTGCGCATTCCGAACCTGCGCGCGCTGCAGCACGACATCCTCAACGACGACCTCGCCGACCTCGGACAGTTCGACCTGGTCTGCTCGCGGCTGATGCTGTACTGGCTGCGGGACGGGGCGCAGACCGCGGTGGACCGGATGGCGTCGCTGGTGCGCCCCGGTGGCTGGCTCGTCGACGAGGACGGGGACTGGGGCTCGGTCGTTCCGATCGACCCGACCCACCCGGCGACGGGGCCGCACCGGGCCGCCTACCGCGACGGCGGGTGGTTCGCCGACATGGGCCTGGACCCGTGGGTCGGCCGCAAGCTCTCCGTGATGTTCGAACGCGCCGGTCTCGAGCAGATCTCGCACACCACGACCAGTGAGGTCATCGCGGGCGGGTCGGAATGGGGCGAATGGTGGGCCGATTCGATCGAGGTGGTCGGGGCGCAGAGCCCCGGCATGTCCCCGGACGTGGTGCTCACCGTCTGCGCACCGTTCCGCGACCCGACCGCCCGGTTCATGACGGCGCTGCTGCATGGTTGCCGCGGGCGCCGGCCGACTGACTGACCCACCCGAAGCGCTACGCGGAGTGCTGCTCCACCCCGAACGGCTCGAAGTCGTACACGGTGTTGTTGATCTGCAGGTCGTCGACCGCGCCGGCGAAGAAGTTGTCGCTGCCCTTGCCGACCGAGACCGTGGAGATGGTCGAAGCGGGCAGCTTCATCTTGACCGTAGCCAGCGAGCACGGGGTGGCCGTGGACAGGGTGCAGCCGGTGGTGGTCCCGGCGGCGCCGGTGAGATACCAGTAGCCGGTGCTGGCGGCGTCGAACTTGGTGAATTTCCCGTTGTTCGAGGCATCCCCGGCTGGAACGTAGACGAGCGTGCTGTAGGTCCCGCTCACGCCGTCGTTCGGGTTGATCTCGAGTCGGATCACCGGCAGGTTGTTCACGCCGCCGTTGGCCGCCGCCTGGTTCTCGGCGGTCGTGTAGACGTAGAAGCTGACCTTGGTCAGGCTCGCCACCTTCTGCCCGACGAAGTCGACCTCGTTGCCGAAGTCGACCTTGGTGCCCGCCGGGGTCTGGATGTTGAGACTGCCGCTGCCGGACGGTGGCGCCAGGTTGTTGCCGAAGGCGGTCTCGTAGGGACCGGAACGCAGCGTGGCCGAGGCCCCACCGGTGGTGTTGCGGTCGATCACGCCCCAGTGCGGGCCGACCGAGGTCGGGACACGACCGTCGCGTCCGCCACCTCCGCCCCGGTCGTCGCGGCCGGGCGGGTCGTGGCGGTGGTGGTGTCCGTGCGGGGGCGGGTCGGTGAAGAAGCAGTCGTCGTCATTGTGGTCCGAGACCGGCGAGCACTCGGCCGCGCGCGTCGCCGCCGCTTCTGCCTGCGCCGGCAGGCCGCAGAGCAGCCCTACGGTGGCGGTCGCCAGAGCGGTTCTGGCGGCCCGTCCAAAGTTCGACATTTCGACCCCTACGGGCTGCTTGGAGAACGGCCGATCCGGCCGCAGCCCAGAACGATGAGGTCGGTGGGATCAACCGACAACCGGCTTGGTCCGATCGGGTGACAACGCACTTGAGATGGGTCGCCTCGATCGGTGCAGCGGTCGCCGATCCGGCCGCCGACAAACTGTCGGTCGCGCGACGTAACGTGAACGCGTGAGAATCGACGCCGAGCTCGAGACCAAGCTCAAGCGCACCACCCGCCCGTTCGAGGTGGTCAGCGACTTCCAGCCCTCCGGCGACCAGCCGGCGGCGATCAAGGAGTTGGCCCGTCGCATCCAGGCCGACGAGCAGAAGGTCGTGCTGCTCGGTGCGACCGGCACGGGCAAGTCCGCGACCACGGCCTGGCTGGTGGAGCGGCTGCAGCGCCCGACCCTGGTGATGGCGCCGAACAAGACCCTGGCCGCGCAGTTGGCCAACGAGTTCCGCGAGCTGCTGCCGAACAACGCGGTCGAGTACTTCGTCTCGTACTACGACTACTACCAACCCGAGGCCTACGTGCCGCAGACGGACACCTACATCGAGAAGGACTCCTCGGTGAACGAGGAGGTCGAGCGGCTGCGCCACTCGGCGACCAACTCGTTGCTGACCCGGCGCGACGTGATCGTGGTGGCCACAGTCTCTTGCATCTACGGCCTCGGTACACCCGAGGAGTACCTGGAGCGGATGGTCGCGCTCTCGGTCGGGGAGGAGATCGAGCGCGACTTGTTGCTGCGTCAGTTGGTGACGATGCAGTACACCCGCAACGACGTCGCGTTCACCCGGGGCACGTTCCGGGTGCGCGGCGACACCGTCGAGATCTTCCCGGTGTACGAAAAACTGGCGCTGCGGATCGAGTTCTTCGGCGACGAGATCGAGCGGGTCATGACCCTGCACCCGGTGACCGGCGAGGTGATCTCGGAGGAGACGAGCATCCATGTCTTCCCGGCGACCCATTACGTCGCCGGCCCGGAGCGCATGGAGCGGGCGATCGCCGGGATCGAGGCCGAGTGCACGGCGCGGCTGGCGGAGTTGGAGCGGTCCGGCAAGTTGCTGGAGGCGCAGCGGCTGCGGATGCGGACCCAGTACGACGTGGAGATGATGCGCCAGGTCGGGTTCTGCTCGGGCATCGAGAACTACTCCCGGCACATCGACGGCCGCGAGGCGGGCAGCCCGCCGCACTGCCTGCTGGACTTCTTCCCCGAGGACTTCCTGCTCGTCATCGACGAGTCGCATGTGACGGTCCCTCAGATCGGTGGCATGTACGAGGGCGACATGTCCCGCAAGCGGATGCTTGTCGACCACGGCTTCCGATTGCCCTCGGCGTGCGACAACCGGCCGCTGCGGTGGGAGGAGTTCCTCGACCGCGTCGGGCAGACCGTCTACCTGTCGGCCACCCCGGGTCCGTACGAGCTGGGGCAGGCCGACGGAATCGTCGAACAGATCATCCGGCCCACCGGGCTGATCGACCCGGAGATCATCGTCAAGCCGACCAAGGGCCAGATCGACGATCTGCTGCACGAGATCCGGGAGCGGGCGGCCCGCAATGAGCGGGTCCTGGTCACGACGCTGACCAAGAAGATGTCCGAGGACCTGACTGATTACCTGCTCGAACTCGGCGTCCGGGTGCGGTATCTGCACTCGGAGGTCGACACCCTGCGCCGGGTGGAGTTGCTGCGGGAGCTGCGGGTCGGCGACAACGACGAGCTGGTCGGCATCAACCTGCTGCGGGAGGGGCTGGACCTGCCCGAGGTCTCCTTGGTGTCGATCCTCGATGCTGACAAGGAAGGGTTCCTGCGCAGCGGCACCTCGCTGATCCAGACGATCGGCCGGGCCGCCCGGAACGTGTCCGGTCAGGTGCACATGTACGCCGACAAGGTCACTCCGTCGATGGAGAAGGCCATCGACGAGACCAATCGGCGGCGGGCCAAGCAGGTCGCGTACAACCTCGAGCACGGCATAGACCCAACCCCGTTGCGGAAGAAGATCGGCGACATCCTCGACTCGATCGCCCGTGAGGACGCCGACACCGCCGAGCTGATCGGCGGTGGCGGCCGGCAACGGAGCCGGGGCAAGGCGCCGGTGCCGGGCTTCTCCTCGAAGGTCAGGGGCGACCGCCCCGGTCGGCACGCGGCTGACCTGGCCGGGTTGCCGGCCACGGACCTGGCCGATCTGATCGGCGACCTGACCGAGCAGATGCACACCGCGGCCGCGGAGTTGGCCTTCGAGCTCGCGGCGCGGTTGCGCGACGAGATCTCCGAGCTCAAACGCGAACTGCGCGGCATGCAGGAGGCCGGTGCCACGCGCTGACCACGCCCGAATGTCGCGGCGGACCGCGGTTCAGGAGCGCTCGCGGTGCGGTCCGATCAACTCGTGTTGCGGATCGGTCAAGATGTCGCGCCGCGGTTCGGATCAGGTCGTCGGGGCTGCGAAAGTTGGGTCTTCCTTCGTTCGGGGTGAAGGCGGTCCGGGTCTGCCCCGGTGGAGCGGGAGCGGCTGTGCGAGCGGTTTCGGGGGTGGCCCTGGCGGTCACGGCCGCCCTCGCGCTGACCGCCTGCGGCTCCGGCACCTCGGCCCCGGCGGCGGCTGCCCCGTCCGGTACCGGTTCGGTGGTCGCGACGCCCGCCGACAGCAACGGCCTCACCGCCGACGACATGCGGGTCCCGGCTCCCGAGGTCGTCGACGGGTTGAGCCTGCTGAAGAACATCGTCAACGACGTGGCCAACTCGGTCGGCTCGGATCCGCAGGCCGCGGCCGACGCGCAAGGCCGGATCGAGCCGGTGTGGTCAAGCATCGAGGGTACGGTGCGGGTCACCGAACCCGCCACGTACCGGATCCTCGAGGACCAGTTCGCGATCATCCAGAAGGGCCTGAATCCCGCGAGCCCGGTGCGGGAACGCGCGGCAGCCGACGCGGTCGTCAAGGCGGCGGACGGCTACCTGGCCCGGCATGCCGGCACCTTGGGTTCGTCCAGCCCGGAGCCGACGGGCCACGACTCGGGGGACTCCGGCGCGGGTAACCGCGATCCGCAGACGGTCGGGTACTGACCGAGTTCGAACCCGGCGCGCGGCGGGTGCGATCTGACTGTTCGTCAGGCCTCTGATTGACTTCGCTCGCGACGAGGAGGCCCTCTTGGCTGAGCTGACCGATCACCGGCGTTCCGGTTCCGGCACCCCGATGGTCCTGCTGCACGGTTTGAACGGCTCCTGGCGGGTGTGGCAGCCGGTGCAGGACGCCCTCGCTGAGCATCACGACGTGTACGCGCCGACGATGGCCGGGCACCGTGGAGCACCGGTGGTTGCCGCGGGGCCGTGCGGCATCGACAAGTTGGCCGACGAGATGGAGTCCCGCCTGGATGCCGTTGGCATCGAGCGGGCCCACCTGGTGGGCAACTCGTTGGGCGGCTGGCTGGCACTCGAGCTGGCCGCGCGCGGCCGCGCGCACTCGGTGGTTGCCTTCGCCCCGGCCGGGACCTGGATCAAGCCCCGCGACCTGGCTCGCGTCGGTCGGTTGCTGAAGCTCGGCCGCCGCGCCACCGTGAGCCCGACCGTGCAGCGGATGTTGGCTCGGCCCAGTACCCGGCGCCGCATGTTCCGACCTGTGATGGAACGCGCCGACCTGATCCCGGTCGAGGAACTCACTGGGATGCTCGAGGACACGGCGGCCTGCGAACTGCTGGACGGCCTGCTGGCCGCGCTCCGGGCCTCAGGGCCGGTGGCCCGGTTGCAGGTCGACGTGCCGGTCCGGCTGGCCTGGCCGATGAAGGACCGCACGATCCCGTTCGAGCGCTACGGCCGGCCCTGGTTGACCGTGCTGCCGAAGGCCGAATTGGTTCGCCTACCCGGGGTCGGCCACATGCCCATGTACGACGATCCGGCCCTGGTGGTTCGCACGATCCTCGAGGTCGCCGACAAGGTGGACGCGGGTCGCTGACTGGTCGGCGTCAGTTGTTGCCGACGATCGCGGCGATCGGCGGCATGAACGCCGCGATGGCGAGCGCCCCGAGCCGGAACGGCGTCGGGGCCGGGACGAAGAACCCGAAGGCCACCAGCAGGATGCACGGGACCATCACCCGGTAGTAACGCCGCTGGCGCTGGGCGATCTGCTCGAGGCGCGCCTGGTCGGGGGTGGGCGTGACGACGTCGTAGGTCGGGCGCTCACCCCGTCGACGGCGCGACTTCCGCGCGTCCTTCATGCCGCCAAACTACCCCGGAGAGCTTCGGCGCCGGTCGCTAGTGGCCCTGGTAGACCGACGGCCGTTTCTCGGCGAAGGCGCGTGGGCCCTCGGCGGCGTCCTCGGTGCGCATCACCTCGAGGAACATGCCGTACTCCATCGCCATGCCCTCGGCCAACGGCAGCCCGAGCCCGTCGAGCACCGCGCGGCGGGCCGCCGCGACGGCCAGCGGGCCGCGCGAGGCGATGGTCCGGGCCAGCTCCAGAGCCGCCGGGACGAGCTCGGCCTGCGGCAGCACCCGGTTCACCAGGCCCAGTCGCAGCGCGGTGGCGGCGTCGATCGGGTCGCCGGTCAGGATGATCTCCATCGCCGCGCCCAGCGGGATCGCGCGCGGCAGTCGCTGGGTGCCGCCGGCGCCGGGGATGATCGCCCACTTGGTCTCGGCCAGGCCCAGCGACGCGTTCTCCGACGCCAGCCGGATGTCGCAGGCCAGCGCCAACTCCATCCCACCGGCCAACGCGTGCCCGTTCACCGCTGCGATCCTCGGCTTCGAGCCGGAACCGTCGGTGATCCCGCCGATCACCCAGGGCGGGGCCTGCCCGGCCCGGACCGCGTCGCGGAACGGTGGGATCAGAGCCTTGAGGTCCGCGCCTGCGCTGAACGACTTCGCCCCGGCCCCGGTGAGCACCGCGACCCGCAGTTCGGGGTCCTTCTCGTAGCTGTCGAACGCCGCGGCGAGCGCGTCGTTGTGCTCGGGATCCAGGCAGTTGTGCGCCTCGGTCCGGTCGATCGTGATCAGCACGACGTGGCCGTCGGGTTCGTAGCGGATCGGCATTTCGGGGCCCTCCTCGGCGCGGTTCGCCTCCGACGCTACCGAGATCCGCGCGCAGCCCGATCAGCCGCTGTGCACCAGGTCCGGCCGCAGCGGCGAGGCCGGGAACGTTCCGAGCATCCGCATCTCGGCGGCGAAGAAGCTCAGCTCCTCCAGGGCTCGGCGCAACGGCGGCTGTTCCGGATGGCCGTCGACCTCGGCGTAGAACTGGGTCGCGCTGAACTGGCCGTCGACCATGTACGACTCGAGCTTGGTCATGTTCACGCCGTTGGTGGCGAACCCGCCCAGCGCCTTGTACAACGCCGCCGGGATGTTGCGGACCCGGAAGACGAAGCACGTCACCACATCGGCGACCGCCGGGGAGACCTCGGCGGGGGAGCGGTCCAGCATCACGAACCGCGTGGTGTTGTGCACCTCGTCCTCGACGTTGTGCTCGAGCACGTCCAGCCCGTAGAGCGCCGCGGCGGGCAACGGGGACAACGAGGCGGCGGTCCGGTCGCCGAGTTCGGCGATCTCCCGCGCCGCCCCGGCGGTGTCGCCGGCCACGATCGGGCGCAGGCCCAGCCGCCGGATCACCTTGCGGCACTGGCCGAGGGCGTGGACGTGGGAGTGCACCGTCTTCAACTCCTCGACCGACACCCCGGGCAGCGCCATCAGGTGGAAGGTGATCGGCAGGAAGTGCTCGCCGACGATGAACAGCCCCGAGGTGGGCAGCAAGTGGTGGATGTCCGCCACGCGGCCGGCGAGCGAGTTCTCGATCGGGATCAGGGCGCGGTCGACCTCGCCGTCGACGACCGCGGCGAACACGTCCTCGAACGTCGCGTACGGCACGGTGGCGTGCTCCGGCCAGGCCTGCTCGCACGCGAGTTGGGAGTTCGACCCCGGCTCGCCCTGGTATCCGATGGTGCCCGGAATCATGTGCCTTCCTTGCCAAGCTTCATCGTGACGGTCCGTCAGGGTGGAAGACGGGGCGACGCTTCTCCAGGAACGCGCGGATGCCCTCGGCGCCCTGCGCGGTGACGGCGCTGCGGGCGATCGAGCGGGCCTCGAAGTCGAGGTGCTCGTCGAGGGTCCGGGACTCGCCGTCGGAGAGCAGCCCGCGGATGTTGCCGTAGGCCTGCGTCGGGCCCTGCGACAGCTCCGCGGCGATGCGGTCGACAGTCGATTCGACCGCCTCGTCGGGCACCACGTGGGCCGCGATCCCGATGGCGAGCGCCTCGGCGGCATCGACCGGGCGGTTGGTCATCAGGATCTCGCGGGCCCGCGCGCGGCCGACGATCCGGGGGAGGTTCCAACTCAGACCACAGTCCGGTGTGATGCCGATCGCCGGGTAGGCAACTCGCATCCTGGCGGACTCGCCCAGTACGAGGATGTCGGCGGTCAGCAGGATCGCCATCCCTGCGCCGGCCGCCCAACCACGGGCACCGATGACCACCGGGGCCGGGGCCGCCGACAGGACCCGGATGCAGCGATGCGCCGCTTCGGCCAGTTCGAACAGGTACGCCTCCGGGTCGGTCGCGTCGCGGAAGCCGCTGACGTCGCCGCCGACGCAGAAGTTCGGCCCGTCGTGCAGCAGGCTGAGCGCGCCGATGCCGGGCCCGAAGCCGTCCAGGGCCTTGTACAGGCTGCTCACCGACTCCAGATCGATGGCGTTGGCGCGCTCCGGGGCCGTCAACCGGACCTGGAGGACTCGTCCGGACACGACGGCGGTGGCTGCCTCACTCATTGGCGGCGCTCCCTCGACCTTCGCCCACCCTGGGCACTTGGCTACTTGCGCGTACGTGTTGAATTCTGTCCGACGCCCGGTACGTGACGGCCGCCACACCCCGAGGGCGGCTTCACCGGGTCCCGAGAGGAGCGCGCCTGATGGCTTACTTCGCCGACGCAGCTGAGGTGGACAAGTACATCGGCGGGGTGTTCCGGCTGGCTGCCGAGCACCCCGAGTCCGGTCCTAAGCTCAAGGCTGCGAACCTCGTCATGCGAGTGCTCTACACCGACCCGGACGTCGAGATGAACATCGTGATGCGCGACGAGTTCGCGATCGTCAACGGTCCCATCGACGAGCCCGCCGACGTGACGCTGGCGATGTCGGCCGACATCGCCGACAAGTTCTGGCGCGGCGACTACAACCTCGCCGTCGGCATGGCGAAGGGCCAGGTCAAGGCCAAGGGCCCGGTGAACAAGATCCTCAAGCTGGTGCCGCTGACCAAGCCGCTGTTCCCGATGTACCGCGAACTGGTCGCCGAGAAGGACAAGGCCTAGCAGGCGAGTCGGACGCGCGGGAGGAGGACGGATGGCCAAGCGCATAGTCGTCGATCGGCACCGGTGCACCGGCCTCGGGATGTGCGAGGAGAGCGCCCCCGGGATCTTCGAGATTCAGGACGACGGCACGATGAAGGTGCTCCAGGAATGCCCGCCGGCGGATCGACTGAAAGAAGTGGAGTCCGCCGTCGAAGGCTGCCCGACCGAGGCGCTGAGCCTCGTCGAGGAGTAGCAGTCGGCCAGGCGGCTCAGAAGGGCGGTTGCTCGGGGAGATCCGGAGCCGGTTGCCTCGGCGGGGGCAGTTTCTCGACGGGTTGATCGATGCCGTCTTCATCCGGAGGCCGGGTTCAGTAGGTCCGGCCTGACGGCGTGGTCAGGGTGAGGGTGCCGTCGGGGTCCTGGGTGGCTGTCCAGCCGAGCAAGTGCTTGAGGGTGTGGTGCTTCCTGCATCGCAAGGCGAGGTTGGTGGTGAGTGTGGGCCCGCCGCCGGTGTGGGCGGTGGTGTGGTCCTGCTCGGTGCGGGTGGCCCGGCAGCCGGGGTGGACGCAATGCTGGTCGCGGGCTTTCACGTAGCGGGCTTGGGCCGCGGTAGGGAGGCGGCGGGTGGGGTCGGCGTTCAGGTCGGGGTCGGTGGAGATGATCTGGATCTGGTAGCTGATCCGCGGGGCCATGTCGGGCGGGAAGCAGATAGTGAGGACCAGGGCGTCGGCACGGGCCGCGTCGATGCTGCGATCGTCACCTGGGGTGATGGCTTGGTGGGCGGTGGCGTCGATGACCGCGAAGGCGGCCTGTGCGACCGGGGTGGGCAGGATGGCTTCCAGGGCGGACATCCCATCGCCGATCTCCCACATCTTCACCGAGCGTTGCGCTACGGCCGTGGCGCGGCGTTTGGCGACAGCGTTGGCGTCGAGGCGGGCCACGGCGCGGCGGGTGGCCCGGCGCAGGTTCGCCGGGGTGAGTCCCTCGGCCTTGCCCAGTGCTGCCGCCTCGACCTGCGCGAGCAGTTCGGCGTCGAGCTCGGCGGTCTCCTCCAGGATCACCCGGGCCTTGGCCATCGTGATCCGCCCGGCGCACAGGGCGGCCAAGGCGCCCGGCAGGCGGCGCCGCAGCTCCACCGCGACATGGACCCGCTGATCACTGGTGCAGTCGGCCAGGCCCAGCTCCAGGGCGACCTCGGCGTAGGCCGAACGCTCGGCGAAGTCCAACTCCTGGGACTGCTCCCAGGTCTGCGGGTCGACCCACACGGGGCGCTCCGCGTCATGGCGGTCGAGGGAGTCGGCGACCCATTCGGCCATGGCCAGCACCTGCTCGCCCTGGACCATCGCGACCTGCCGCTCCAGTACCCCGATGCGGGCCAGCACGTCGGTGCCGTCAGTGACCGCGCCGGTCCAGGTGATCTCGCCGGCGGTGGCCGCGAGCCAGTCCAGGGCCTCCTCGACCGACATGAGCCGGTTCGAACTGGTGTTCGACATGAGACTATTCTCGCCCGGTTTTCCCATCTCTGCAAGGGAAATCGGCGAATTCCCGGATCTGTTTACCGGTGGTCGGGCGCCGTAGCTCGCCGCTGCGATCAGCTGCACAGGCCTTGGAAGCCGGTGACCGACGTCCGACGGACCTGCACAGTGGTTACGGTCCGAACCCCTCCCTCCCACAGGCCGGCTGAACGCAACCACCGAGTAAGGAGTCAGCCCACGAAGCCTCGGCGTGAGCCAGTGGCGTCGAGCGTTTCTGACGAGAGCTCAGATACCGGACGACGACAACGCGTCCAGCACCCGGCGGATCGCGTCGGCCAGCTTGGGGTGGCCGGACTCGAACCTGGTCTCGCCGCGGGCCAGGGATTCCGCCAGGCGGTGGTGATCGCCGGCGCTCGCGTGCAGGTCGACCTCGGTACGCAGCCGGTTCAGCTCGGCACGCTCGGCGTCGTCGGTGTTCGCGGCAGCGGCGTCGAGTTGCTCGCGCAGGCCATGCAGATGCTCGTCCACGCGCTCACCGTACCCGGCGCCGCTCCGGTCGGCCGAACGGTGGATGGCGCGTCGGGCGAACGTCCCTTCCACCGCGCGGCGGGGAACGCTTTGCTCGAGTTGTGCGCCGAAACGGTGTGGCAGAAGTTGGCCGGATCCGCGGCCTGCGGACCGGCGTCGGGGCCTGCGTGCTGGCGCTCGCGCTGGCCGCTTGCGTGGCGACCCCGCCGGTCGCGGCGACCTCCCTCGACACGTCGTCGGTGACGATCGCGATGATCCCGCAGCGGCCGGAGACCCCGGACCTCGGCGTCTTCGGTAAGGTCGAGGACACCACGACAGGCCCGGGCGTGCCCAACGCGGTCGTCCAGATCCGCCGGATGAGCTCGACCGGCGGCGTCGTTGTGGCGACCACCACCGCCGACGGCAGCGGCAACTACCAGACGGATCTGCCGATGGCGGCGGCGGCGCAGTACGTCGCGCAGTTCGCTGGGACCGACACGGTGGCCGGGTCGAGTTCGTCCTCGGTCACCGGCGGCGTGACGGCGCAGGTCGTGGCCACCCCGAACAAGACGACCGTCAAGCACAAGCACGCCGTGCTGATCGACGTCCAACTGGTCCCGGCCCAGCCCGGAACCCCCGTCGTCCTGCAGTGGTACGTCCATAAGCACTGGACCAGGGTCGCCGGCGCGACCTTGAACAGCGGCGGGGACGCGCACTTCTGGGTGAAGCCCGCGGACAAGGGTCGTTACGTCTACCGGGTCCTGTGGGCCGGCGACGCGGCCGCCGGCGGCAACAACAGCGGCCCGATCTCGATCAGGGCGACCTGAGCGGGTTCGGCTCGGTCAGTCCGACGGCTCCGGCGTGCACGGTGCCAATGCCGCCCGCCACCGCGCGACCTGCTCGCTGAACGCGTCGTCCAGCGGCTCGGGGGCCAGCAGCCAGTTCCACTGCTGGGAGACCCCGGAACCCTTCAAGTGCGGCTGCGGCCGCATCGGCATCCGGTCGTCCAGCAGCGGGTAGTAGGTGTAGCCGAACGCCGCGACCTGCTCCTCCATGGGCCCGCCGAACTCGTCCTCGACGACCTCGACGATCAGCCATGGCCGGTGCTCGCCCAGCAGCCGCTGTGCCCCGGCGAGCACCTCGGCGTCGGTGGACTCGGTGTCGATCTTGAGCACCGCCGGGGCCGCGCCGGAGCGCGCGACGTAGTTGTCGAGGGTCTCGACCGGCACCATCAGCTGTCGCGACGACTTGCGCCACTGCGGATTCAGGCTGTTCGAGGAGTCGGAGTCGTCGGACAGGTACAGCTTCGCGGCCCCGGGCACCGCGCCCAGCGCGAGTTCCTCCAGCCGGGCGTCGAACTGGTTGGCCTCGGCGATCCGGCGGAAGGCGGACGCGAGGTCCGGCGTCGGTTCGAAGCCGACGACCCGCCACCCGCCCACCGCGGCGGCCAGGTGCGAGAACGGGCCGACGTTGGCGCCGACGTCGAAGAACAAGCCGTCCGGTCCGAGCCGGTCCAGCAGCGCGAGGAAACAGGCCGTCGACTCGGCCTCGTAGCCGGCGAAGCCGCCTTGCTGGAGCAGCTTCACCGCCCAGCCGCGGCTGGCGGTCTCCAGGATCAGGTGCCCGCGCCCGGGCCGGGCCGGGTCCCGGGGCTGCGGCGGCACCGGCAGCCGAAGCAACGTGCGGCGCGGGGTCGCGAGGTCCGTGGCCCGCTCGCGGGCCAGTCGGTCGGCGCGAGTCAGGGCCAGCGAGACCGTCAGCGGGTCGGCCACGCCGGTAGCGGGCAGGCCCAGCTCCCGTTGCAACGCCTTGACGCCGGCCTCGGTTGCCGGCCCGTACGAGCCGTCGATCGGCACTTCGTCGAGGTGGTTGCGGTTGACGGTGCGTTGCACCTGGCGCACCCGGCCGGCGGCCGAGCCGGACCGCACGCTGCCCGGCACCGGCAATCCGCCGGCCTCCGGGGCGGCGAAGCGCCCGACCAGGCGACGGATCGGGCGCAGGGCGCGGCGCAGGCGCTGGCCCAGGCCGGGCGGGGTGGCGGAGTTCACCACCCGCGGGCACGCCACTGCGCGAGGCTCGGCCGTTCCGCGCCCAGCGTCGTGTCCGCGCCGTGGCCGGGGTAGACCCACGTCTCGTCCGGCAGCGTGCCGAAGATCTTGGTCTCCAGATCATCGATGAGCGAGATGAAGTTGGCGGCGTTGCCGAAGGTGTTGCCGGGGCCGCCGGGGAACAGGCAGTCGCCGGTGAACAGGTGCGGCCTGCCCTCCGGGTCGTCGTAGCGCAACGCGATGCTGCCCGGGGTATGGCCGACGAGGTGGATCGCCCGCAGGGTGACGCGGCCGAAGGTGATCTCGGCCCCGTCCGTGACCTCGTCGTCGGTCGGGACCGGGATGCCCTCGGCGTCCAGGGCGTGCGCGGTGGTGCGCGCTCCGGTGTGCCGGACGACCGCCCCGAGCGCCTGCCAGTGGTCGTAGTGCTGGTGGGTCGTCACGACCCGTTCCAGCGGCCCGTTCAGCAGCGTGATCAGCGTGTCGGCGTCGTTGGCCGCGTCGATCAGCAACTGCTCACCGGAGTCCCGGCAGCGCAGCAGATAGCTGTTGTTGTCCATCGGACCGACCGCGACCTTGCTGATGACGAGACCGGGCAGTTCCCGGACGTCCGGCGGTCCGCCGACGGTGACCTTGCCGTGGTACGCGGTCATCGGTTTCTCCTCTGCGTTGCGGTGACGTCAGGGCCAGGGTGGGAGCTCGGGCAGGCCGACGGTGTCGCCGGCGCTCAGCCCGTCGCCGGAACCCCGCCCGGAGAGCCAGGCGAGCAGCCCGGGCCGCGGGCCGCTGACGGTCGCCGGGGCGCCGTCGCCATGGACCGTCCAGGTGTCGCCGGCGCCGTCGGTGGCCTTCAGGGTCAGTTCGGGTATGCCCGGCCGACCCGACATCGATGCCACGAACTCGTCCAGGCAGGCGCGCACGAAACCGATGTCCCAGTGCGCCGGGGTGTATCCGAGGTCCAGGTCGACGTGGTGGAACTCGACCTCCCGCATGCGCCCCGGCAGCAGCCAGGCGACCCGGACCACTCGCCCGGTCATCAGGGTGACCTCGTCGCTCCACTTCTCCACCGGCAGCGAGCGGGCGGCGTCGCTGAACTCGGCCGCAGCCACTGCCAGGTCCTGCGCCATCTCCTCGGCACCCCGCCCGGCGCCGGCCTCGATGGCGTCGTTGCGGGCGGCGAAGGACGGGTACATCGGCCGGTCCTCGCCGGTCGCGGCGGTGTGCAGCAGGTTGAGCAGGGCCTCGGCGTTGCGGGCGATGTGGGTGACCACGTGCCCGCGGGTCCATCCGGGCAGCTTGGACGGCGCGCGCAGGGCGTCGTCGTCCAGCGCGCTCACCGCGTCCAGCATGCGGTCGGAGGCCGCGTCGATCTCGTCGACCGCGAGCGCCACTGCGGTCGCGTCCAGCACCGCGGTCACCGGCTTGCCTCGATCCGCCCGTGCGGGCCAGGTGGTGGCTGACCCTGTGACACCTGTGACATTGGTTCGCTCGCACGCTCGCTCACGGCTGTCGCCCTTCGTCGGGGACCGTCGGGCTTGCGCCGGGCCTGGATCTCGTGCTCGGCCGATGGGGTGCGGATCTCACATGCGGAAGATACCGTCGTCGGCCCGCCACACCTCGGCGGCAGATGTGGATCTTGGTCACGCCCGCTCGGCGGTGGCCAGCCGAAGGGGCTGTCGAGTGCGGCCGGGGCATTTGTCGCTGGCGTTGCCTACAGTCGATTGAGGCGAGAGCAGCGCGAGAGCGAGCCCGCGAGCCCTCGTAGCTGCCGAGCCGATCGAAGACTGTTGAGGAGCGCAGCGACGAATACGATGACCGGCGGGGGCCGGCGGGGCGCCCGAAGCAGTCCGGAGCGGTCAGTGGAACTGAGCACCGGCGAAGTCGAGGGGCGTTTGTGGCCGACCGTCTGATCGTGCGGGGCGCGCGCGAGCACAACCTCAAGGACGTCTCGCTGGACCTGCCCCGCGAGAGCTTGATCGTGTTCACCGGGCTGTCCGGCTCGGGCAAGTCCAGCCTCGCCTTCGACACCATCTTCGCCGAGGGCCAGCGCCGCTACGTCGAGTCGCTGTCCGCCTACGCCCGGCAGTTCCTCGGGCAGATGGACAAGCCCGACGTCGACTTCATCGAGGGCCTGTCGCCGGCCGTCTCCATCGACCAGAAGTCCACCTCACGCAACCCGCGCTCGACCGTCGGCACAATCACCGAGGTCTACGACTACCTGCGGTTGCTCTACGCCCGGGCCGGGCGCCCGCACTGCCCCAAGTGCGGCCGCCCGATCGCCCGGCAGACCCCGCAGCAGATCGTCGACCGGGTGCTGGAGCTGGAGGAGGGCAGCCGGTTCCAGGTGCTCGCCCCCGTGGTCCGGGAGCGCAAGGGGGAGTACGGCGAGCTGTTCCGCGAACTGGTCGCCAAGGGGTACTCCCGGGCCCGGGTCGACGGGGTGGTGCACGCGCTCACCGAACCGCCGACGCTGAAGAAGCAGGAGAAGCACACGATCGAGGTGGTCGTCGACCGGCTCGCGGTGAAGGGCTCGGCCAAGCGGCGGCTGACCGACTCGGTGGAGACCGCGCTCGGGCTGTCAGGCGGTCTGGTCACACTGGAGTTCATCGACCTGCCGGAGGACGACCCGCATCGCGAGCGCGTCTTCTCCGAGCACCTGGCCTGCCTGTACGACGACCTGGACTTCGAGGAGTTGGAGCCGCGGTCGTTCTCGTTCAACTCCCCGTTCGGGGCCTGCACGGAGTGCGCGGGCCTGGGCACCCGCATGGAGGTCGACCCGGAGCTGGTCGTCCCGGACCCGAGCAAGTCGTTGGAGGAAGGCGCGATCGCGCCGTGGGCCTCGGCGCACACCTCGGAGTATTTCGGTCGATTGCTGACCGCGCTGGGGGAGACCCTCGGTTTCAGCACCGACGCGCCCTGGGAGAAGCTGCCGGCCAAGGCCCGCAAGGCGATCCTCGAGGGCCACCAGCACCAGGTCCACGTGAAGTACAAGAACCGCTACGGCCGGGTCCGCTCGTACTACACCGGCTACGAAGGCGTCCTGCCGTGGGTCTCGCGTCGGCACGCCGAGGCGGAGAGCGACGCCAGCCGCGACCGCTTCGCCGGGTACATGCGCGAGGTGCCGTGCCCGGCGTGTGGTGGGGCGCGGCTCAAGCCGGTCTCGCTCGCCGTGACGCTGGGCGGGCGCTCGATTGCTGACGTGGCGTCACTTCCCATCGCGGGCTGCGCGGAGTTCCTGCGCAACCTGGATCTGAGCGCACGGGAACAGCAGATCGCCGAGCGGGTGCTCAAGGAGGTCAACGCCCGGCTGGGCTTCCTGCTGGACGTCGGTCTGGACTACCTGACGTTGGACCGCGCGGCCGGGACATTGGCCGGCGGTGAGGCTCAGCGGATCCGGTTGGCCACCCAGATCGGCTCGGGTCTGGTCGGTGTGCTCTACGTCCTCGACGAGCCGTCGATCGGGCTGCACCAGCGCGACAACCACCGGCTGATCGACACCCTGTTGCGGCTGCGCGGGCTGGGCAACACGCTGATCGTGGTCGAGCACGACGAGGACACGATCCGCACCGCCGACTGGGTCGTCGACATCGGTCCGGGCGCCGGCGAGCATGGCGGCCAGGTGGTGTTCTCCGGGCCGTACAGCGAACTGCTGAAGACTCCGGACTCGCTGACTGCGGCTTACCTGTCCGGTCGGCGGTCGATCCCGGTGCCGACCACGCGGCGGAAACCCCAGCGGGGCTGGGAACTGACGGTGCGTGGGGCGAAGGAGCACAACCTCGACGACGTCACCGTCAGCTTCCCGTTGGGCTGTTTCGTCGCGGTCACCGGGGTTTCCGGGTCGGGGAAGTCCAGCCTGATCAACGACATCCTCTACAACGCACTGGCCAAGCACCTGTACAACGCCCGGACCGCGCCCGGCCGGCACACCCGCATAGACGGTCTCGAGCACATCGACAAGGCCATCCACGTCGACCAGAGCCCGATCGGGCGCACCCCGCGGTCGAACCCCGCCACGTACACCGGGGTGTTCGACAACATTCGCAAACTGTTCGCCGAGACCACCGAGGCCAAGGTCCGTGGCTACCTGCCCGGGCGGTTCTCGTTCAACGTCAAAGGCGGCCGCTGCGAGGCCTGCTCCGGCGACGGCACGATCAAGATCGAGATGAACTTCCTGCCCGACGTCTACGTGCCGTGCGAGGTCTGCGCCGGCGCCCGCTACAACCGGGAGACGTTGGAGGTCCACTACAAGGGGCGCACGATCGCCGAGGTCCTCGACATGCCGATCGAGGAGGCCGCGGAGTTCTTCGAGGCCATCCCGGCCATCTCCCGCCACCTGGTGACGCTCAACCAGGTGGGGCTCGGCTATGTGCGTCTCGGGCAGCCCGCGCCGACGCTGTCCGGCGGCGAGGCGCAGCGCGTGAAACTGGCCGCGGAACTGCAGAAGCGCTCCACCGGTCGCACGATCTACGTGCTCGACGAGCCGACCACCGGCCTGCACTTCGAGGACGTCCGCAAGTTGCTCGGTGTGCTGACCTCCCTTGTCGAGAAGGGGAACTCGGTCATCGTGATCGAGCACAACCTCGACGTGATCAAGACGGCGGACTGGATCGTCGACATGGGCCCGGAGGGTGGGTCGGGCGGGGGCAAGGTGGTGGTGACCGGCACGCCCGAGGAGGTGGCGCAGTGCGCCCAGAGCCACACCGGACGATTCCTCGCGCCGTTACTGGGCAAGTCGCAGCCGGCTCGGAAGAAGCGCGCCGCTCGCTGATCCCGCGGCCTCAGCGCGACTTTCCACGGCCTGGATTGCGTTCCTGGTACGGCCCGACGGCCCAGTGCAACCCAATCGTGACGCGGACCAACCCGGGGTGTCACACGGGCCGAATAGGCTCGGGACGATTGTTACCCACCGGTTCGGAGATCTGGAGAGTGTCGGAATGACCCACGAGCAGAGCGTCGCCGTTCCCGCCGAGTCGGAGCTGGGCGGCACCCGCTGCTGCGCCCGCCGTTCGGTGCTGCGCGGCGCCTTGGCGCTGGGTGCCGTCGGCCTCAGTGGCACGCTGACCGGTTGCGGCAGCAAGGGGTCCTCGGACACTGCCTCGTCCGGTGCGCCGCCTGCGGGCCCTTCGTCCACCGCGTCGACGCCCTCGTCGATGCCGACCTCGGCGGGCTCCACCCCGGAGGCCTCGGCCGCTCCCAGCAGCGCTTCGTCCTCGGCAGCCGCGTCCTCGGGCACCTCGCTCGGCTCGACCTCCAAGGTTCCGGTCGGTGGCGGCAACGTCTTCGGCAGCCAGAAGATTGTGGTCACCCAACCGACCGCCGGTCAGTACAAGGCGTTCACCGCGGTCTGCACCCACGAGCAGTGCACCGTCGGCGACGTCTCCGGCGGGACCATCAACTGCTACTGCCACGGCAGCAAGTTCTCGATCACCGACGGCTCCGTGGTCCACGGCCCCGCCGCGAGCCCGCTCGCGGCCAAGAACGTGACGATCAGCGGCGACAGCATCAGCCTCCAAGGCTGACCCGCGCGGCGGGAACCGCCAAAGACGCGTCAGGACCGTCGGTGCGGCCGCCTAGGCTGGCGGTGTGGCCGACCCGAGCACCTATCGCCCCCGTCCGGGCTCGGTCCCGGACTCACCGGGGGTCTACCGGTTCTCGGACGCGCACGGCCGGGTCATCTACGTCGGCAAGGCCAAGAGCCTGCGGTCCAGGTTGGGCTCCTACTTCCAGGACCCGGCCGCGTTGCACCCGCGTACGCAGACGATGGTCACCAGCGCGGCCAAGGTCGACTGGACGGTGGTCGCCACCGAGGTCGAGGCGCTGCAGCTCGAGTACTCCTGGATCAAGGAGTACGACCCGCGGTTCAACGTCCGGTACCGCGACGACAAGTCCTACCCGAGCCTGGCCGTCACGCTGCACGAGGAGTACCCGCGGCTGCAGGTGATGCGCGGGCCCAAGAAGAAAGGCGTGCGCTACTTCGGCCCGTACGCCCATGCCTGGGCCATCCGGGAGACCCTCGACCTGCTACTGCGGGTGTTCCCGGCCCGGACCTGCTCGGCCGGGGTGTTCCGGCGGGCGGCGCTGTCCGGGCGGCCCTGCCTGCTCGGCTACATCGACAAGTGCTCTGCGCCCTGCGTCGGGCGGGTGAGCGCCGATGAGCACCGGCGCATCGTGCTGGACTTCTGCGACTTCATGGCCGGCCGGACCGCGGGGTACCTGCGGCGGTTGGAGAAGGAGATGACCGCGGCGGCCGCCGAGCAGGAGTACGAACGGGCCGCCCGCATCCGCGACGACATCGGGGCCCTGCGTCGGGCGATGGAGAAGAACGCCGTGGTGCTCGGCGACGGCACCGACGCCGACGTGATCGCGCTGGCCGAGGACGCGCTGGAGGCCGCGGTCCAGGTCTTCCACGTCCGCGACGGTCGGGTGCGGGGACGACGCGGGTTCGTGGTGGACAAGGTCGAGGACATCGGCCCCGCGGAGCTCGTCGAGCACTTCATCCAGCAGCTTTACGGCGATGAGGCGGAGGGCGGGGAGGCAGGATCATTCGAGGCGGTTCCCCGCGAGCTGCTGGTCCCGGCTCTGCCGCCCGACGTGCCCGCGCTGACCGAATGGCTCCAGCGGCGCCGCGGCGCCCGGGTCGAGCTGCGCGTCCCGGTTCGCGGCGACAAGAAGGCGCTGATGGAGACGGTCGCCCGCAACGCGGTCGAGGTCCTGGCGTTGCACAAGACGAAGCGGGCCGGTGATCTCACGAGCCGGTCGGTGGCGCTGCAGGAACTGCAGGACGCCCTCGGGCTGGACGAGGCGCCGCTGCGCATCGAGTGCTTCGACGTCTCCAACCTGCAGGGCACCGAGGTCGTGGCCTCGATGGTGGTGTTCGAGGACGGCCTGGCCCGCAAGAGCGAGTACCGCAAGTTCAACATCAAGAGCGTCGACGGCCAGAACGACGTGGCCTCGATCAGCGAGGTGATCAGCCGCCGGTTCCGTCGGTACCTCGAGGAACGGGACGGGGCCACCCCGGACGCGGCCCAGCCGATCGACCCTGAGACCGGGCGGCCCCGCCGCTTCGCGTACCCGCCGAACCTGGTCGTGGTCGACGGTGGCCCGCCGCAGGTCGCGGCCGCGGCCGCCGCACTGGACGCGCTCGGGGTCAACGACGTCGCGCTGTGCGGGCTGGCCAAGCGGCTGGAGGAGGTGTGGCTGCCCGACACCGAGTACCCGGTGATCCTGCCGCGGAGCAGCGAAGGCCTCTACCTGCTGCAGCGGGTCCGCGACGAGGCCCACCGGTTCGCGATCAGCCACCACCGCAACCGGCGTTCGAAGTCGATGCTCGCCGGCCGGCTGGAGCAGGTGCCTGGCCTGGGGGACAAGCGGCGGGCCCAACTGCTCGCGCACTTCGGGTCGTTGAAGAAGCTGCGGGTCGCCGAGGTCACCCAGATCGCGGCCGTGCCCGGCTTCGGTCCGCGGACGGCGGCCGCGGTCCACGCCGCGTTGGCGAGCCTGCCGGGTGGGGGTCCGGCGGTGAACATGACCACGGGCGTCATCATCGAGGACGACAGAATCGGGGACGACCGCATCGAGGAAGACCGCATCGAGGACGACAGCACGGGATCGACCGGCCCGGCCGACGAGGGGGACCCGGAATGAACCAGTGCAGGCGACGGGTGGGCAGCGATGAGCAACGCACCGGAGACTGACGCCGCGGGCGGCCCGCCACCGGACGCCCCGATCTCGTTGACGATCATCACCGGGATGTCCGGGGCCGGTCGCAGCACCGCGGCCAACGCGCTGGAGGACCGCGGCTGGTTCGTGGTCGACAACCTGCCGCCGGCTCTGCTGCCCAGGCTCGTGGAACTCGGGGTGCGCAGCAAGGGCGGGGTGCCGAACATCGCCGCCGTCGTCGACGTGCGCTCCGGGGCGTTCTTCGACTCGCTGCGGGATGCCCTGGTCGAGCTCGAGGCCCGGGCGGTTGTGCTCCGGGTGCTTTTCCTGGAGGCGTCTGACGGTGCGTTGGTGCGCCGGTTCGAGAGCGTCCGGCGGCCGCACCCGTTGCAGGAGGACGGTCGGCTGACTGATGGTATCGCCGCCGAGCGGGCCCTGCTGCGCGACCTGCGCGGCCGGGCCGACCATGTCATCGACACCACCCTGCTGAACGTGCACCAGCTCCGGGAGCGGATCGACGAGGTCTTCTCGGGCGCGGTCGAACCGCCGCTGTCGGTGACCGTGCTGTCGTTCGGCTACAAGTACGGCCTGCCGGTCGACTCGGACCTCGTCGTCGACTGCCGCTTCCTGCCCAACCCGCACTGGGTGCCGGCGCTGCGGGACCGCACCGGCCTGGACCCGGAGGTCAGCGATTACGTGCTGAGCCGGCCCGGGGCCAAGGAGTTCCTCGACGGCTACCTGGCGCTGCTGCGTCCGGTGCTGGAGGGCTACCGGCGCGAGGGCAAGCGGTACGTGACGTTGTCGGTCGGGTGCACCGGCGGGAAGCACCGCAGCGTCGCCATGTCCGAGCAGATCGGTCCGCAGATCGCGGACACCGGGGCTTCGGTCCGGATCGTGCACCGTGACGTGGGCCGCGAATGAGCGAGCTTGCGAGTGAGTCGATGTCGCAGTGCCCGCCACCGTCGAGCTCGCACGGGAGTACGGAGGCACGGCGGTGAGCGAGCTTGCGAGTGAATCGATGTCGCGGCGCCCGCCACCGTCGAGCTCGCGCGGGCGTGCGGGGGCGTGCCGGTGAGCGAGCTTGCGAGTGAGTCGATGTCGCAGTGCCCGCCACCGTCGAGCTCGCGCGGGCGTGCGGAGGCATGCCGGTGAGCCAGGACGACAGGCGCGCCGCCGGACCGCGGGTGGTCGCGCTGGGCGGTGGCCACGGGCTGGCCGCCTCGCTGACCGCGCTGCGGCAGGTGACCGAGCAACTGACCGCGGTGGTCACCGTGGCCGACGACGGCGGCTCCAGCGGGCGGCTGCGGCGCGACCTCGGGGTGCTGCCGCCGGGCGACCTGCGGATGGCGCTCGCGGCGTTGTGCGGCGACGACGAGTGGGGCGCGACCTGGAGCAAGGTCGTGCAGCACCGGTTCGGCCCGGCCGGGGACCTGCACAACCACGTCGTCGGCAACGTGCTGATCGTCGCGCTGTGGGACCTGCTCGGAGACACCGTGGCCGGCCTGGACTGGGTCGGACGGCTGCTCGGGGCCCGCGGCCGGGTGCTGCCGATGGCCGCGGTGCCGTTGGACATCGTCGCCGAGGTCGCCGGGCTGGACCCGGACGACCCGACCCGGGTGGCGGAGGTCCGGGGCCAGGTCGCGGTCGCGACCACCCGCGGCCAGGTGGTCGTGCTCGGGCTGGAACCGGCGGACCCGCCGGCCTGCCCGGAGGCCGTGACTGCCGTCCGCGAGGCGGACTGGGTTGTGCTCGGCCCCGGTTCCTGGTTCACGAGCGTGCTCCCGCACCTGTTGGTCCCGGAACTTGCGAAGGCGTTGACGGAAACTTCCGCGGCCCGGTTGTTGACCTTGAATCTGGCTCCCCAGCAAGGGGAAACCACTGGGTTCTCACCGCACACCTACCTCGAGGTGCTGGCCGGACACGCCCCTGACCTGTGGCTGGACGTGGTCCTCGCCGATCCCGAGTCGGTCACCGACGTGCCCGGACTGGCCAAGGCGGTCGCCGCATTCGGGGCGGAACTGGTGCTCGAACCGGTCGGTGTGGGCGATGGTGTGGCACGTCACGATCCAAGACGTCTCGCACTCGCGTACCGCAGCATCTTCGCTCGTGGCAGGATTCGAACATGCCGCTGATTCCCGTGTGTGTCCTGTCGGCTTCCCGGGGGGGCTGCGTCGAAGTGCAGCCGTGGTTCGGAATTGTTCCGCCCACGTATTCTGCTCCCCGATCCTTCGCTAGGGTCGAGACATGGCGATGACCTCGTCGGTCAAGGACGAGCTGAGCCGACTGGCGGTGACGAAACCCTGTTGTCGTAAGGCAGAAGTGTCTTCGACGCTGCGGTTCGCAGGGGGACTGCACCTGGTCGGCGGGCGGATTGTGGTCGAGGCGGAGCTCGACACGGGATCCGCTGCTCGGCGATTGCGAAAGGACATCGCCGAGATATTCGGCCACCCCTCGGAGGTGGCGGTGATGGCCCCGGGGGGTCTTCGGCGGGGCAGCCGGTGGGTTGTCCGGGTCGTCGCGGCCGGCGAGGCCCTGGCTCGCCAGACCGGCCTGGTCGACGGCCGCGGCCGCCCGGTCCGGGGGTTGCCGCCGCAGGTCGTCTCGGGTTCGCTGTGCGATGCCGAGGCTGCCTGGCGAGGTGCGTTCCTGGCCCACGGTTCGCTGACCGAACCGGGCCGCTCCTCGGCGATGGAGATCACCTGTCCCGGCCCGGAAGCGGCATTGGCCCTGGTCGGGGCGGCTCGCCGGATGGGCGTGGCGGCAAAGGCCCGTGAGGTCCGCGGGGTCGACCGGGTGGTCGTCAAGGACGGCGACGCGATCGGCGCGCTGCTGACCCGCCTCGGGGCCCACCAGAGCGTGTTGGCCTGGGAGGAGCGGCGGCTGCGCCGCGAGGTCCGGGCGACCGCGAACCGGCTGGCAAACTTCGACGACGCGAACCTGCGGCGCTCGGCCCGCGCGGCGGTAGCCGCCGGCGCCCGGGTGGCCCGCGCGTTGGAGATCCTGCGCGACGAGGTTCCGGACCACCTGGCCGCCGCGGGGAAGCTGCGGGTGGAGCACAAGCAGGCCAGCCTCGAGGAACTCGGTGCGCTGTCCGACCCGCCGCTGACCAAGGACGCCATCGCCGGACGGATCCGGCGCCTGCTGGCCATGGCCGACAAGCGGGCCTCCGAACTCGGGATCCCGGACACTGAGGCCAATCTGACCCCGGAGATGCTCGTCCCGTAGCACCACCAGGCGCACCACGCTTTCTGACGATCCGTCAGCTGTCCGGTGGCACTTCGCGGTGCCGCGTGGGCAACACTGGGCGGATGGACAGCGCGACCAGACAGGCCCCGGGCGACGCTGGGCTGTACGGGCCGGGCAGCGCGACCTGGGCGATCCACGGCCATCCCGTGGCCTGGATCGGCGGAGTCCGCGCCCTGTACCTGCAGGCCCTGCACCCGGCGGCGCTGCGCGGGGTGTTCGGCGCCTCCGACTACCGCGCGGACCCGTGGGGCAGGCTGATCCGTACTGCCGAGTTCGTCGGGGTGACCACTTTCGGCTCGGCTCCGCAGGCCCGGGCCGCCGCCGAGCGGATCCGGTTGATGCACGCCCGCCTCGAGGTCGACGACCCGCACCTGCTGCGCTGGGTGCACTGCTGCGAGGTCGAGTCGTTCCTGGACGTGGCCCTGCGCTCCGGCGGGCCGAGGGTCGATGCCGACGCCTACCTGGCCGAGCAGGCGGCCAACGCCTGGCTGGTCGGGCTGGACCCCAAGGACGTGCCGGCCGACCGGGCCGCGTTGGGGGAGTACTTCGACCGGATGCGGCCAGAGCTCGCGGCGGGCCAGGAGGCCCGTCAGGTCGCCCGGTTCCTGCTCGTCCCGCCGATGCCGAACCAGGTCCGGCTGCTCACTCCCGCGCTGCCGGCCTGGGTGGTGCTGTCCGCGGTCGCGTTCGACACCTTGCCCGGCTGGGCCCGGCGGCTGTACCGGGTCCCTCGCCCGCCGGGCGCGGACCTGTCGGTCGGCCTGCTGCTACGGACCCTGCGCGGAGCCGTCGACCTGCTGCCGGAGCAGGTCAGGCAGGGCCCGCACCAGCGGGCGGCCGTGGCTCGACTGGCCGGTCAGTGACCCTTGGGCATGCCTTTCATCCCGGGCATCGACTCATGTGCGCCTGAGTCGTCGGCGATGTCGCTGGGCACCGCCGTGTTCGGGGTACGGCGCATCGCGGCCGGCGCCGCTGTCCCGGACTTCAGGTCGTCGGTCTCATAGACGGCGATCAGCATGATCCCCATCACGCCGGTGAGCGTCCGGGGCGCGTCGTAGAGGCTGGTGATCCGCAGGTCGTCACCGGCCCGGACCACGCCCAGGCTGTCCCAACTGCAACCGGACATCGAGGTGACCATCCCGGCGAACATCCCGCTGCCGTAGGTGGCTCGCGAGGCGCAGATGCGCTGCCCGGTGGAGGTGTCGTCGAGGGTGACGCCCTGGCCGCCCGGGTGGACGTGACCAGCTGCGGCCACGATCCGCCCGGTCAGCGTGGAGTGCCAGTCCCACGGGGTCGCGCTGTGCCCGGCCGGCACCGAGTACTGGGAGTTGCCGCAGTCGGCGACGTCGAGCCACACCGGCGTGACCGGTTTCATCCCAGCGGTGCTCGCCGGGACGTGGGTGACGTCGGCCTCGAAGAACACGGTGCGCGCCTGGTCGCTGTGGTTCATGAGATCGACGACGCCGGTCCAGCGACCCGGTTCGACCTTGAAGCCGAAGCCGGACGGCAGCTGCATCGGGGTCCGTTCGTCGCCGGAGGCGAAGATCCGCCGGCCCAGGGCACCGATGCCCTGCGTGGGGCCGCACGTCGCGTCGGCCTTGCCCGGCTCGAAGATCACCAGGTGGTGCAGCATCACACCGGTGTCCATGTCGGCGCGCTTGCCGTCGGCGTAGAGGAGCTTGGGCACGACCGCGGTGATGAAGCAGTCGGCGCAGGGCTTCGGGATCGTCGGCACGAAGCGGTTCTGCTCGCCGGTGTCGCCCAATGGCGCCGGCGGGAGCACGAACGGCCCGACCCGCACCTTGCTCACCTGCGGCCCGGACGCCGCTGTGGAGGCAGTGGCGGCAAGCGCCGCGGAGACGTTGCCCGGGGCCGCAGCCAGGGCCGCCACAGCGATGAACAGGGCACCGAGTCGAAGTCGCAGCCGCCCCATGGCGCTCCCCTTCCGCGCGGACCGAGATCTGGCGATTCTCACGATCAGTCGCGCTTGCGCAAATAGCAACCGATTCGGAGGTTTGTCCGGGTTTGTCTGCGGGGTACCGAATACAGGGCCGTGAGGTTCACGAAGACCGGGGGGCTAGGCTTCATTCAGGCCCTGACCAGCGCATGAGGAGGACCGCCAGTGGCGATCCGAGTAGGTATCAACGGCTTCGGACGCATCGGCCGCAACTTCTTCCGCGCCGTGCTGGCGTCCGGGGCGGACATCGAGATCGTCGGGGTCAACGACCTCACCGACACCGGGACGCTGGCCCACCTGCTGCGCTACGACAGCATCCTGGGTCGCCTCGGCACGGACGTGAAGGCCTCGGACAACGAGATCAGCGTCGGCGGCAAGTCGTTCGCGGTCGTCGCCGAGCGCGACCCGGCGGTACTGCCCTGGAAGTCCCTCGGCGCCGACATCGTCATCGAGTCGACCGGGCACTTCACCAAGGCCGCCGACGCCGCCAAGCACTTGGCCGCCGGGGCTCGCAAGGTGATCATCTCGGCACCGGCCAGCGACGAGGACATCACGATCGTGATGGGCGTCAACGACGACAAGTACGACCCGGCGGCGCACAACGTGATCTCGAACGCCTCGTGCACGACCAACTGCGTGGCCCCGATGGCCAAGGTGATGCTGGAGAACTTCGGCATCGTCAACGGCCTGATGACCACGATCCACGCGTACACCAACGACCAGGTGATCCTGGACTTCCCGCACAAGGACCTGCGGCGGGCGCGCGCGGCGGCCACCAACATCATTCCGACCTCGACGGGGGCCGCGAAGGCGACCGCGCTGGTGCTGCCGGAGTTGAAGGGCAAGCTCGACGGCATCGCGATGCGCGTGCCGGTGCCCACCGGTTCGGTCACCGACCTGGTGCTCACGCTGGGCCGGGAGACCGACAAGGCCGAGGTGAACGCGGCGTTCCAGGCCGCGGCGCAGGGGGCGCTGAAGGGGATCCTGGACTACACGGAGGACCCGATCGTGTCCTCCGACATCGTGACCTGGCCCGCGTCGTGCACCTTCGACTCGTTGCTGACGATGGTGCAGGGCAACCAGGCCAAGATCGTCGGCTGGTACGACAACGAGTGGGGCTACTCCAACCGGTTGGTCGACCTGACCACCCTGGTCGGCCGCTCGCTCTGAGTCCGGCCATGCGGAGCATCGACGAACTCGGCAACCTGCGCGGGCGTCGCGTACTGGTCCGTAGCGACCTCAACGTGCCGCTGGACACCAGATCCGACGGACAGAGCGCCATCACCGACGACGGCCGCATCCGGGCCAGCCTGCCGGTGATCACCGAACTGGCCGGCCGCGGCGCCCGGGTGGTCGTCTGCGCCCACCTGGGTCGCCCCAAGGGCGAGGTCGTGCCGGCGCTCTCGTTGGCCCCGGTGGCCCGGCGGCTGGGGGAGTTGGCCGGGCTGCCGGTGGAGTTCAGCCCGGCAGTCAGCGGACCCGACGCGATGGCTGTCGTAAGGGATCTGACGGATGGTCAGGTCGTAGTGCTGGAGAACGTCCGGTTCTCCGCCGCGGAGACCTCGAAGGACGAGTCGGTGCGCGGCGCGTTCGCCGCGGAGTTGGCCGCGATGGCCGACGTCTACGTCGACGACGCGTTCGGCGCGGTGCACCGCAAGCACGCCAGCGTCTACGACGTCGCACGGCTGCTGCCGCACGCGGCCGGGCCGTTGGTCCGGGCCGAGGTCGACGTGCTGCGTCGGCTGACCGAGGACCCGGTGCGTCCGTACACGGTCGTGCTGGGCGGCTCGAAGGTCTCGGACAAGCTCGCGGTCATCGATCGGTTGCTCGGCCTGGCCGACCGCATCCTGGTCGGTGGCGGCATGGTGTTCACCTTCCTCGCCGCCCAGGGCCACGAGGTCGGCAAGTCGCTGCTGGAGAGCGACCAAGTGGACGCCGTCCGCGGGTACCTGTCCCGGGCCGCCGACGAGGGCGTCGAGCTGCTCCTGCCCACCGACGTGGTGGCCGCCGATCGCTTCGCCGCCGATGCCGACGCGATCGTCGTCCCCGTCGAGGCGATCCCGGCCGACCGGATGGGCCTGGACATCGGCCCGGCCAGCGCCGCGGCCTTCGCCGGCGCGTTGGCCGACTCGGCCACCACCTTCTGGAACGGCCCGATGGGCGTGTTCGAGATGGACGCCTTCGCCGCTGGCACCCGAGCCGTGGCCCAGGCATTGGCCACCGGTAAGGGCTTCTCGGTGGTCGGCGGTGGCGACTCGGCCGCCGCGATCCGCCGGCTCGGCTTCCGCGACGACGCCTTCGGACACATCTCCACCGGCGGCGGCGCGAGCCTGGAATACCTGGGGGGCAAGGAATTGCCCGGACTAACGGTCCTGGAGGACTAGTGGCACGAACGCCGCTGATGGCCGGCAACTGGAAAATGAACCTGAACCACCTCGAGGCGATCGCGGTGGTGCAGAAATTGGCCTTCGCCCTCAACGACAAGGACTTCGACGCCGTCGAGGTGGTGGTCATCCCGCCGTTCACCGACCTCCGCTCGGTGCAGACGGTGATCGACGGCGACCACGTGCGGATCAAGTTCGGCGCCCAGGACATCTCGGCGCACGATTCCGGCGCCTACACCGGCGAGGTGTCCGGCGCGATGCTGGCGAAGCTGACGTGCACCTACGCCCTGGTCGGGCACTCGGAGCGGCGGCAATACCACAACGAGGACGACGCGCTGGTCAACGCCAAGGTCCGGGCCGCCTTCCGGCACGGGCTGGTCCCGATCATGTGCGTGGGCGAAGGCTTGGAGGTGCGCAAAGCCGCCGGCCATGTCGGGCATTGCCTGTCGCAGGTCGACAGGGGACTGGTCGACATTCCCGCCGCGCAGGCCCGCACGATGGTCATCGCCTACGAGCCGGTGTGGGCGATCGGCACCGGCGAGGTCGCCACCCCGGCCGACGCGCAGGAGGTCTGCGCGGCCATCCGGGACCGGCTGCAGGAGCTCTACTCGGCCGAGACGGCCGACGCGGTGCGGATTCTCTACGGCGGATCGGTCAAGGGCGACAACGTGGCGGCGATCATGGTCGAGGCCGATGTCGACGGCGCGCTGATCGGCGGGGCAAGCCTCGACCCGGTCGAGTTCACCCGGATCGTCCGCTATCGGGACGCCCCGAAGACCTGACACGCCTGCCGGTTGCGTGACCCGCCGCGCGGACGACGTAGTCTTTGCAACGCAGAAGTGTGTTCGGGTTGTGCTGCTGTGCCCGTGGTGAGGCTGCGGGGCGTCGGGCTCGACCGCATCAAGAGGTGTCCGGAAGGTGGTGAGCAGACCGTGACGGTTCTGTTCGAGGTGCTGCTGATCGTCACGAGCGTGCTCATCATCATGCTCGTGCTGCTGCACAAGGGCAAAGGCGGCGGTCTTTCCGACCTGTTCGGCGGCGGTGTCTCGTCGTCGTTGGGCGGCTCGTCGATCGCGGAACGCAACCTGGACCGGATCACCTACATCGTGATGAGTGTGTGGATCATCAGTTGCATCAGCCTCTCGCTGGTACTGAAGAACTGATTCCCCGCTCTCCTCGATCCGATCAACTGTCAGTCCCGTTCCCGGAGGACATCCTGTGGCCAGTGGTAACGCGATCAGGGGCAGCCGCGTAGGTGCGGGGCCGATGGGTGAGGCCGAGCGAGGCGACACGGCGCCGCGCTTCTGGATCTCCTACTACTGCGCGAACGGACACGAGACCCGGCCCAGCTTCGCGGAGGAGGGCACGGTCACCGCGCCCGAGTTCTGGGACTGCCCGCGCTGCGGCTTCCCGGCCGGCCAGGACGCCAGCGCGCCACCGGCACCGCCGCGCACCGAGCCGTACAAGACCCACCTGGCCTACGTGCGCGAGCGCCGGACGATCGCCGACGGCGAGGCGATCCTCGCCGAGGCGCTCGACAAGCTGCGCACCACCGGCCGCCCGTACTGATCGCACGCAGCGGGCGCTTGCTACAGGTGTATTCCGCGCTCGTCCTGCAGGCCCGTCGGGCTGTACCAGTAGGGCTGCGCCGGTCGTCCCGTCAGGTGCGGGTGGACCGACACCGGACGCCGGTTGGACATCGCCCACATCAGCGTCAGCCCGAGGATTGCGGCCGTGCAGCCGAGGAACACCACTACCGCGGCAGTGACGGACAGCGAATCGATCATTTCTGGCTCCTCCCACTCATCACCGAACTGATATGCGTCTCGGTTACTGAATTCTCAGGTGCCTGACCCTCAGGATGCGCCTGCGCGTCCTTACCGTCCAGTGACGGCAGTCCCTGCGCTCATCGATGAGCGCAGTGCGCACTCTCATGCGCGAGGCGCGCACTCTCATACGCGAGGCGTCGGATTCGCGGCTTCGGCGGGCCCGAACTGATGCTCCAGGTATGAGAGTGCGCCCGGGCGCCCCCGGAGCGGGCGTCGCTAGGGTCGACCCCATGAGAATCGGGGTGCTGACCGGTGGTGGGGACTGTCCTGGGCTGAACGCCGTCATCCGTGGGGTGGTGCGCAAGGGCGTCGGGACGTACGGGCACGAGTTCGTCGGTTTCCGCGACGGCTGGCGCGGCCCGCTGGAGGCCCTGACGATGCCGCTCGGGGTTCCCGAGGTGCGCGGGATCCTGCCCCGCGGCGGGACGATCCTGGGCAGCTCGCGGACGAACCCGATCAAGGTGGACGGCGGCGTCGAACGCATCCGCAAGAACCTCTCCGAGCTGGGCGTCGACGCCCTGATCGCGATCGGCGGCGAGGACACGCTCGGGGTGGCCACCCGCCTGCACGCGGAGGGCGTCCCGGTCGTCGGCGTGCCGAAGACCATCGACAACGACCTGTCGGCCACCGACTACACGTTCGGCTTCGACACCGCGGTCAACGTCGCCACCGAGGCGATCGACCGGCTGCACACCACGGCCGAGTCGCATCATCGGGCCCTGGTCGTCGAGGTGATGGGCCGGCACGCCGGATGGATCGCGTTGCATTCCGGGATGGCCGGCGGGGCGAATCTGATCCTGATCCCCGAGGTGCCGTTCGACATCGTGCGGGTCTGCGAGTTCGTGAAGCACCGTTTCGAGAGCCACTACGCGCCGATCGTCGTCGTCTCCGAGGGCGCTGTGCCCAAGGAAGGCACGATGGAGCTGCGCACCGCCGGGACCGACGCCTTCGGCCACGTCCGCCTCGGCGGCATCGGCGACCGGGTCGCGTCGGAGATCGAGGCCCGCACCGGCGCGGAGTCGCGGGCCGTCGTACTCGGGCACGTGCAGCGCGGCGGCAAGCCGACGGCCTTCGACCGCTGGCTGGCCACCCGCTTCGGGCTGCACGCGATCGACGCGGCCAACGACGCCGACTGGGGCAAGATGGTCGCCCTGCGTGGCACCTCGATCGTGCGGGTCCCGCTGGCCGAGGCGACCGCCGCGCTCAAGCTCGTCGACCCGAACCTCTACGCCGAGGCCGAGGTCTTCTTCGGCTGAACTGAGTCGTGCGCGCGACGAAGGAGCACGCGCGGCCAGGAAGCCGAGGATGGGCGCCGCGGCTGATCTGAGTCGTGCGCGCGACGAAGGAGCACCCGCGGCCAGGAAGCCGAGAATGGGCGCAGCGGCTGACCGGGAGGCCGAGCGCGATGCAGCGTCGGGACGTCTGGCTGCGGCTGGACCTGATCGTCGCGCTGTTCGTGCTGCAGCTGTACGTGACCCTGCCCGGCGGACTGGGGCTGACCGGCTGGGCGGCGGAGCTCGTCCGCTGGGGCACAACCGCGCTGATGCTGGTCATCGCGTGGCCGGGACTGCGGCTGCGCTGGGCGCAGCGCCGGAAGAGGTGGACGCTGTTGGCGCCGCTGCTTCCCATCGGGCTCATCGCTGCCATCCACTTGGGTGCACCGCTCTGGGCGGGTGCGGCCGTGCCGGCGGTCGCGCTCGCGGCCGGGTGCGCGCTGGCGCTGCGCTCGGCACGTGGCCAGTGGGCCCGCGGTGGCCGGCTGTCCAAGGCCAAGACGCTCGGCCTGGTGTACGTGGCGGTCGCGCTCGTGGTGATTGCGGTCTCGTCGTTGCGCAGCGCCTTCAAGTCCGGCGACGACGGCCCGAAGACCGTGTTCATCACGGCTGAACCGGAGCATCGACCCGCGGCAGACGATTCGTGACACCTGCCCGGACGTGATCGACGTGCTCACGATCGATCTCGACGAGGATCTGGACCGGGCGCACGGCACCATCCAGTACTGGGTCGCCCGGACGCCCACACAGCGGTTCAAGGACGCCGCGCTGAATCTGCAGACCGGCGTTGTCGCCTGCCCCTGAGCGGGCTGGACCCGAAGCCGCCGATGAACTCCCGGGGCGCCGGCGCCCACTCGGCGCATTTCCCGGCCTGCGGGTGTCAGCATTGCGACATGTGGCGTGCCGCCGCGCCGATTGCCGCGCTCACGCCGATGTTCAGTTCGCCCGCGGCGAATGCACGGCCCAGTTCCGTTCGGGCGGCGAAGATCGCCTGTCCGACCACCACGTTGTGCCTGTACCCAGGTCCGGAGTTCCAGGGTCAGCCGTTCCTGGTTCCGGCGCCGGTTGCGGCCGCCGGGTAGCGCATGAACAACGAACGGTATCGCTCGGTGCGCAGGGTTGCGCACTGAGCATCGCCGCGACGGCGTGATCGGACGTCCCCGCGGGAACGTTTTCTCAGTTCACCGAGCCGCGCGGGGTGCCCGGACAGGTCGTGTAGACGCCGTCCAGGTTCCGGCCGGACATCGCGTCGACGAAGACGATTTGGTCGCACCTCTCCGCGGGCGGCAGCTGACCGGGGCAGGGACCGCAGCACGCGCACCCGACCGGCACCCCTGCCTCGTGGTTGGTCACCACCCACGCCAACTTCCGGCCGTAGCGATGCTTGGCTCGGCAGCCGGGGAAGCCGCCGTACGTGAGGGACCGCAGGTTCGCGTCGGGCGTGACCGGCCGGTTCTGCCGGTCGCGCATTCCTCCGGCTCGGCGCGCGATCCCGATCGCCTGCTCGCGGGTGATCCTCGGCCGTGCGTCCGCGGGCGGGGGCCCGGTCAGGATCCCGATGCCGGGATAGGCCTTCTCGCCGGGGCCGGGACGGACCGGGCACTGCATGACGGTGCTGCAGTGCGGCGGGGTCGTGTGCGCCGCGCAGTACTCCGGTGACATCTCGGTGAAGAACCTCGGGTCGCACTTGGCCATGTCGTCGGGGTGCTGAGCGCAGTACGACCCGGGCCGCGGCGTGAACGTGGCTGTCGGCATCGATTGCGGCGCTCCGGCCGCGCCGGCCTCGGCCAACTGCGGCCCGCATCCACCGAGAACCGTCAGCGCGGCCGCCGCCGCCAGTGCGCTCAGGTGCTTCACGCCGTCCTCCGGGAGCCATCGTTCCTGCTTTCACCAGCGAGGACGGCGCAATACGGACATTCGTTCACCGACGTGCGCGATTCCGGCAGATCAGGGTCGTGAGGGGGTACTCCGGGACTCCGTTGGCCCGCGCTCGGGATCCGCGCCGGGCGCGTGGTGCTGCTGGTGAATGTCCCGGTCGGGTTCGGGGAGCGCCTGGACGGCCGGACGACGTGGACCTGCGTCGAGCTTCGGGGCAGCCGGCCGACTTGCTGGGGCTGCGTGTCGAACTGCGACCCGGATCAGTCCTCGGCAGGCGGTTCCTCGTGGTGCGGGTGCCGCTTGATGTGGATGACCTCGCCCGGATCGATCGGGCGGGGAGCGATGACTGAGTTGGCGGTCTCGACCCGGGCCGGCTCGGTCGGCATGCGCGGCCGCCGGCCGCCGAACGCCAGGTAGGAATCCGGCGCTCCGGCGTACTCCGCGAACTCCGCGGTGGCCTCGCGGCGCCTACCGAACAGCTCGCGAATCGCGCTCATCAGGCTCATCGCGGCACCCCCGTTTGATCACCTATGTGCTGAACGTAGGCGAACCGCGACGTCCGTGGGTTATGAATTCGAAGGCTCGTCCCACTCCGACGTACCCTTTGACCGTGACCGTTGACCTCGACAGCTGGCGGACCCTGCCCGCGCTGCAGCAGCCCGAGTACCCCGATCAGGCCGCTGTGGCCGACGTCACTGCCCAATTGCGGGCGCTGCCGCCGCTGGTGTTCGCGGGTGAGTGCGATCTGCTGAAGAAGCGCCTGGCCGCCGTGGCCCGCGGTGAGGCGTTCCTGCTCCAGGGCGGCGACTGCGCCGAGGCCTTCGAGGTTTGCGGCGCGGACGCGTTGATGGCCAAGCTGCGCACGCTGCTGCAGATGGCCGCGGTGCTGACCTACGCGGGCAGCGTGCCGGTGGTCAAGCTGGGCCGCTTCGCTGGGCAGTACGCCAAACCGCGGTCGTCCCCGATGGAGACGCGCGACGGCATCGACCTGCCGTCCTACCGCGGTGACGCGGTCAACGGCGCCGAGTTCACCGAGGCGGCGCGCATCCCGGACCCGAACCGCCTGCTGCGCATGTACAACATGTCCGCCGCGACGCTGAACCTGGTCCGGGCCTTCACCACCGGTGGTTACGCCGACCTGCGCCAGGTGCACGCCTGGAACCAGGACTTCGTCGCGTCCAGCCCGGCCGGGCAACGCTACGAGTCGCTGGCCCGCGAGATCGACCGGGCCATGGAGTTCATGGCCGCCTGCGGCGTCGACGTCGACCAGTTCCGCGCCGTCGAGATGTACTGCAGCCACGAGGCGTTGCTGCTGGAGTACGAGCGGGCGCTGACCCGGATCGACTCCCGCACCGGGCTGCCGTACGACGTCTCCGCGCACTTCGTGTGGATCGGGGAGCGCACCCGAAACCTCGACGGTGCCCATGTCGAACTGCTGCGCAAGATCCGCAACCCGATCGGCGTGAAGGTCGGTCCCTCGGCCACGGCCGACGACGTCCTGGCGTTGGTCGACGCGCTCGACCCGGACCGCGAGCCCGGCCGGCTGACGCTGATCACCCGCATGGGCGCGGGCAAGGTCCGCGACAACCTGCCGCGGCTGGTCGAGAAGGTCGTCGCCGCCGGGATCGTCGTGCCGTGGGTGTGCGACCCGATGCACGGCAACACCTACGAGGCGCCCAGCGGACACAAGACCCGTCGGTTCGACGACGTACTCGACGAGGTCCGCGGTTTCTTCGAGGTCCACCGGGCCCTGGGCACTCACCCGGGCGGCATCCACATGGAACTGACCGGCGACGATGTGACCGAATGCGTCGGTGGCGGGTACGCCCTCGTCGAGGGCGACCTGCACCAGCGCTACGAGACCGTCTGCGACCCGCGATTGAACCGCAACCAGTCCTTGGACCTGGCCTTCGAGGTCGCCGAGTTGTACCGGGACCAGCACTGACCATCGTCGATCTGCGCAGCGACACGGTCACCCGGCCGACCGCGCCGATGCGGACGGCGATGGCCGCGGCCGAGGTCGGCGACGACGTCTACGGCGAGGATCCGACGGTCCGTCAGTTGGAGGAGCGGGTCGCCGATCTGCTCGGCCATGAGGCGGCGCTGTTCACGCCGACCGGCTCGCTGGCGAACCAACTGGGCGTCAGATTGCTTGTCAGACCGGGCGAAGAGGTGCTCTGCGAGTCGACCGCGCACATCGTGCGCGCGGAGCTGGGCGGGCATGCGGCGTTCGGGGGAGTGACGACCCGGACCTGGACGGCGCAGCGCGGGCAGTTGGTCGCCGACGACGTGCGCCGAGCCGTCGCCCCGCCGGCCGGGCCATTCCTGGTCTCCACCGGCGTGGTCTCGGTGGAGAACACGCACAATTTCGGCGGTGGCACGGTCTCGGAGTTGGCCGAGCTACGGGCGCTGCACGGTTACGCCCGAGCGGGCGGCTTCCGCCTGCATCTGGACGGCGCTCGGTTGTGGAACGCGTCCGTGGCGACGGGGACGGCACTGGCCGATTACGGCGAGTTGTTCGACGCGGTCACCGTCTGCCTGTCCAAGGGCCTGGGTGCGCCGGTGGGTTCGTTGGTGGTCGGTTCGGTCGACTTGATCGAGCAGGCCCGGTGGTGGCGCAAGCGCATGGGCGCCGGGATGCGTCAGGTAGGCATCCTGGCGGCCGCCGGGCTCTACGCCCTGGACCATCACCTCGAGCGCCTGGCCGATGACCATCGCCGCGCACGCGGCCTCGCCGAGCGCCTGACCGAGGCCGGGGCGGCGGTGGCGCCGGTGGACACGAACATCGTGGTCGTCGCGCTTGCGGAGGACGGGCCGCGGGCCGATGAGATCTCGGCGGCCGCGCGCGAGCACGGCGTGCTGGTGGGCGGCCTCGGCCCTCGGGTGCTGCGCCTGGTGACCCACCTCGACGTGGACGACGCCGGCTGCGACCGCGCGGCCGACGTCCTCGTCCCGCTGCTCAAGGCATAGCCGCCAGGAGGCTCAGGTGCTGCCGCCCCCCGGCGGCCGCGAGACGCACTGCGACAGGTAGATCGCCTCGCCGAGGGCGTCCATCAACTGGAGCTGGGTCTCGAGGTAGTCGATGTGCTCCTCCTCGTCGGCGAGGATCTCCTCCAGCAGATTCGCGCTGGTGATGTCGCCTTTCTCGCGGCACATCGTGATCCCCGGCCGCAGGCGCGCGACGACCTCCAGCTCGACGGACAGGTCGGCCTGGAACTGCTCGCGGACGGTCTGGCCGATCCGCAGCGGCAGCAGCTTCTGGTAGTTGGGCAGGCCCTCCAGGAAGAGGATCCGGTCGGTGACGTGCTCGGCGTGGTGCATCTCCTCGATGGACTCGGCGCGAGTCTTCTCGGCGAGCTCCGTGTAGCCCCAGTTCTGCTGCATCTTGGCGTGCAGGAAGTACTGGTTGATCGCGGTCAACTCGCTGGTCAGCTGCTCGTTCAGGAGAGCGATGACCTCCGGATCGCCTTGCATTTTCCCCGCCTGTCGGTCGATGCTGCGCGGCCAGATGACCATGGCAAGTTATCGGCCGAACGGGGGTGTGTCATCGAAGGCCAGCCAATCCTGACCCGCGGTGTCGCGGCCGCGGCGGGCCCGGAAGGTCGTTCAGGCGGTTCGCGCGAGGGCCCGCAGGCGGCAGCCGTAGGGCGCCGAGCCGTCGAGAAGTTCCCCCAGCCGCTGCAGGCAGCCGCCGCAGCCGGTCCCGGCACCGGTCTCGTCGCCGACCTCGTCCTCGGTGTGCGCGCCGGCGGACACGACGTCGAGGATCTCGTCCTCGGTGACGGCGTGGCAGAGGCAGACGTACAAGGCGAGTGCTCCAAGGAAGGCGGGACTTACTTAGGAAAGCCTAAGTGAACTAATCGCCCAACGCCAGTCCCGGACACCAACTCGGTGTGTAGGGCGTGTCACGTGCTCAGAAGAACGCGTACTGCAGGTGGATCGTGGTCCCGGTGGGCACCTGCGTGCCCGGCTTCGGGTCCTGACCGGTCACCTTGTTGCCGAAGCCGAAGTTCGAGCTGTCCGACTCCAGGTTCATCCGCTCCAGCACCTGTTCGGCCTGCTCGCGGCTCATCCCGACCAGGTTCGGCACGGTGACCATCGCCCCGTTGCCGCCGGGGGCGCCGGAGACCTGCAGGGTGATCGTCGAGTTGTGCGGCGCCTTCTGGTCCGGGGTCGGGCTCTGCGCGACGACGGTCCCGGAGTCGGCGCCGGAGGCCACCTGTTGGGTCGCCACTTGGAATCCGGCCTGCTGCAACGTCCGGGTGGCGTCGTCGACCGAGTCGCCGATCACGTTGGGCACAGCCGTCGGCTTGCCGCCGTCGCTGACCACCAGGTTCACCACGGCGTTGCGCTTCAAGGCGGTCCCGACAGCCGGGTCGGTGGAGGCGACCTGGCCGGCCGCGACGGTGTCGCTGTACTTGTGCGTGACCGTGCCCGGGCTCAGCCCGGCGTCGATCAATTGCTGCTTGGCGTCGTCCAGGCCCGCGCCGGCAACCGAGGCCGGGACGGCGATCCGCTCCGGGCCCTTCGACAGCACGACGGTGATCCAGCCGTGCTTGGCCACCGGGTGGCCGGGCAGCGGGTCGGTGCTGAGCACCTCGCCGGCCCCGACGTTCTCGCTGAACTGGCCCGCGTCGGCGAAGCGGAGCTGCAGGCCGTTTGTCCTCGCCTTCGTGAGCGCCTGATCCTTGCTGAGGTTGAGCAGCGACGGGGTGCTGACCGAGTTGTCGGCGGCCAGGCGCCAGCCGCCGACGCCGAGGGCCAGCGCGGCGCACACCACCGCGGCCAGTGCCAACCGGCCCCGGCTGCGGCGCCGGGCGAACCGGGGCGGCGCGGCGACGACCGTGGTCGGCGGCAGGATGCCGCCGCCGGACGCGGTCTCGAACGAGAGGGTGGGCTGGGCCGGCGTTCGGTGCTGCGCGACCTCCTCACCCCAGACTGCCGTCGTCGCCGCCTCCGCTGCGGCCTGGGCACCGGCGACGTCGTCCAGGGCGTCGGCGGACAGTCCGCGGCGTAAGGCCAGCAGTTCCCGCAGGAACTCCCCGGCATCGGCCGGGCGCCCGGCGGCGTTGCGGCAGGTGGCCCGGCGCACCAAGGCGTCGATCTCGCCGGGCAGGGTCGGCCGGGTCAGCGACGGGGCCGGCACGTCGGAGTTCACGTGCTGGTAGGCGATCTGCAGCGGGGTCTCGCCGTAGTGCGGCTGATGGCCGGTCAGGCACTCGTAGAGCAGGATGCCCGCGGCGTAGACGTCGCTGCGCTGGTCGGCTGTGCCCCGGTCGACCTGCTCGGGCGAGAGGTACGCGACGGTCCCGATCAGGGTCCCGGTGACGGTGGCGTTGCTGACCGCGCGGGCCAACCCGAAGTCGGCGACCTTCACCCGGCCGTCGTCGGCGATGAGCACGTTCTCCGGCTTGACGTCGCGGTGCACCAGGCCCGCCGCATGCGCCGCCGCCAGGGCTGCCAACACCGGCTCCAGGACCGCGAAGGTCTCCCGCGGCGTGAGCCGGCCGCGTTCGCGCAGCCAGTCGCGCAGGGTGCGCCCGCGGACGTACTCCATCGCGATGAACACGTGCCCGGAATCGGCGCTCTGGTCGTACACCGCAACGGCGGCCGGGTGCGAGAGCCGGGCCGCGGCGTGCGCCTCACGGATGAAGCGCGACACGAACTCGCGGTCGACCGCGAGGTTCGGGTGCATGACCTTCAGGGCGACCTCGCGGCCCAGCCTGGTGTCCAGCGCCGTGTAGACGGTCGCCATCCCGCCCCGTGCCAACCGGCGCGTGACGCGGTAGCGGCCGTCGAGGAGCTGGCCCACCAACGGGTCCGACAGCGCAGTACTCATGTCCGATCGAGTCTAAGGTCGCAAGCCGACTTGCCGTCGTCATCGACAGAAATCCCAGCTCACAGCCTCTTAACGATCAGGTCTCGCCGAGCACCCCGATGGTCGGTGAGGAGGCGTTGGCGTGGGTACGAACCGGGATACGTCCGGCATTTCGGGCATATCGCCCGGCGATCACGGCATGCCGCATCGCGGCTGCCATCGCAGCCGGGTCCTGCGCGCGGGTCACCGCGGAGGCGAGCAGGACCGCGTCGCAGCCCAGTTCCATCGCCAGGGCCGCGTCGGAGGCCGTCCCGATGCCCGCGTCGAGCACGACCGGGACACCGGCGCTCTGGACGATCAGCTCGATGTTGTGCGGGTTGCGGATGCCCATCCCCGAGCCGATCGGGGAGCCCAACGGCATGACCGCCGCACACCCGGCCTGTTCCAGTCGCCGGGCCAGGACCGGGTCGTCGGTGGTGTACGGCAGGACGATGAAGCCGTCGGCGACGAGTTTCTCGGCCGCCTCCAGGGTCTCCACCGGATCGGGCAGCAGGGTGCGGTCGTCGCCGATCACCTCGAGCTTGACCCAGTCGGTCTCCACGGCCTCGCGGGCCAGTCGGGCGGTCAGCAGCGCCTCGCCGACGGTCCGGCAGCCGGCCGTGTTCGGCAGCACCGCGATGTTCAGCCGGCGCAGCAGATCCAGCACCGAGCCGCGCGCCGCGGCGTCGATGCGGCGCATCGCCACTGTGGTCAGTTCGGTACCCGAGGCCACCAGCGCCGCCTCGAGAATTTCCAGGCTCGGCGCTCCACCGGTACCCATGACCAGCCGGGAGCCGAACGGCCGACCGGCGATCAGCAGGGGCTCGATCTCCGACCGGAATGCGATCTGATGCATGCTCACTTATTCACCCACCTTGAACTGCGGTCAACACCTCGACCCGATCGCCGTCGCCCAGCAGCAGGCTGGGCCAGCGGCCGCGGGGCACCACCGCGCCGTTGACCGCCGCCGCGACCCCACGCGCCGAGGCGCTGCCGGCCAGTTCGGCGACCAGATCGGCCACAGTGGTCCCGGACGGGCGCTCCGACGCTGTCCCGTTGACGATCACGGTCACCGGCCCCTCCGGGCCGTTGCCCTCGCCCTGATTCACGCGGCGCCGTCCACGGCCCGCGCGAACCGGTCGGCGGCAAACGGTCGGGCCACGGCCGGCAACTCGCCGCCGCGCAGCACGGCGGCGATCGCCTCGGCGGTCGTCGGGGTCAGCAGCACGCCGTTGCGGTAGTGCCCGGTGGCCACGACCAGGTTCTCCAGATGGGCGCGGCCGAGCAGCGGCCCGTTGTCGGTGGTACCCGGGCGCAGCCCGGCGAGCGTCTCGACCAATGCGCACTCACCGATCGCGGGCAGCAGTTCGGTCGCGTCGCGAAGCAGGTCGTGGACCGCTCCCGCGGTGACTGTGGTGTCGAAGCCCTGCTCCTCGACGGTCGCCCCGAGCACCAGTTCACCGTCGGCCCGGGGGACCAGGTAGATGCTGGCGCCACGGACCAGGCCGCGCAGGGTGCGGCCGATCAGCGGCCGCATGCTCGCCGGGACGGTCAGCCGCAGCAGTTGGCCCTTCACGGGGCGCAGGCAGGCGAACGCCTCGGCAGGCAGACCGCCCAACCCACCGGTCGCGGCGCCGGCGGCCAGTACGACCTGACCGGCGGCCAACGCACTGCCGTCCGCGAGCACGACCCCGACCGCCCGCTCGCCGCGCCGGACAACCGCGGCGACTCTCGAGCGCACCACCTCGACCCCGGCGGCGGCGCAACCGGCCAGCAGGGCGGCGACCAGTCGCCGTGGGTCGACCTGGTGATCGCCGTCGACCTGCAGCCCGCCGCGGATGCCCGGGGCGAGCATCGGCTCGAGCCGGCGGGCCTCCCGAGCGGTGAGTTCGGCGACCTCCAGGCCCAACTTGCGTTGGAACGCGGCCAGTTCGCCGATCACGTTCAGGTCGCCGCCGTCAGCGGCCACCAGCAGCGTCCCGCTGGGCCGGTACGCGGGGTCGACGCCGGTCGCGGCCTGCAACTCGGCGACGAACTCGGGGTAACGGGCCGCGGAGTCCAGGTTCAGCCGCAGCAGGTCGTCCTCGTTGTAGGCCGCCTCGGTCACCGGCGCGAGCATCCCGGCGGCGACGTACGAGGCCCCGCTGCCGGGTGCCGGGTCGACCACGGTGACGCGCAGCCCGTCCAGGGCGGCTCGCCGGGCGACCGCCAAGCCGATCACGCCTGCACCCACCACGGCGACGTCGGGGCAGCGATCGGTGTTCGACTCCTCGATCATCTCGGCGTCAGCCTATGCCGGCCCGGATGAGAGGCTGAGGGATGCGACGGTGCCGGCTCGGACGGGGTGGAACGCGGTGAGCGAGCTTGCGAGTGAACCAATGTCACAGTGCAAGCCACTGCCGGGCGTGCGCGGGCGAACGGGGGCGCGCCGGTGACAGTGCAGGACTCGGCTGACCCGGTGGAGCAGGCGGTCGGTCGGTGGTTGACCTTGCCTGAGCTGGCCGAGGAGCTCGGGACGGACGCCGCCCGGGTGCGGCGGATGTACTCCGAGGGCCAGTTCGTGGCCCGGCGACGCGGGGAGCGCTCCGTCCTGTCGGTGCCCGCCGAGTTCGTCCAGGACGCGGTGCTGGTCAAGGGCCTGACGGGCACGTTGACCGTGCTGTCCGACGTGGGGTACGCCGAGGAGGAGTCGTTGACCTGGTTGTTCACCGAGGACCCGAGTTTGCCCGGCAGCCCGATCACCGCGCTGCGGGAGAACCGGGGCACTGAGGTGCGTCGGCGCGCCCAGGCGCTGGCCTTCTGAGAGATGGATCTCCGTTCCCGGCTGGCCACGGCCCGGCTTTACCTGTGCACCGATGCCCGGGAACGGCAGGGCGATCTTGCCGAGTTCGCCGACGCGGTCCTGGCGGGCGGGGTCGACATGATCCAGTTGCGGCAGAAGGGCCTGGAGGCCCGCGCCGAACTGGCCGCGTTGGAGATCCTTGCCGATGCCGCCGCCCGGCACGGCGCGCTGTTCGCGGTGAACGACCGCGCCGATCTCGCCTACGCCTCCCGGGCCGACGTGCTGCACCTGGGCCAGGACGACCTGCCGGTACCCGATGCCCGGTACCTGATCGGTTCGGCGCCCCTGATCGGGCGCTCCACGCACGATCCGGACCAGGTCGACGAGGCCGAGTCCGAGCCGGGGGTCGACTACTTCTGCGTGGGACCGACCTGGCCGACTCCGACCAAACCGGGCCGTCCGGCCCCCGGCCTCGACCTGCTCCGGTACGCCGCTGCGCGCTCCCGCCGGCCCTGGTTCGCGATTGGCGGGATCGACCTGGACCGATTGGACGAGGTGCTGGCGACCGGTGCCGCCCGAGTGGTGGTGGTTCGGGCCATCACGGACGCGGACGATCCGGGCGCCGCCGCCGCCGAGTTGTCGAAACGTCTTGCTGAGAAGACGATCACTCAAATCTGACTGGGCGTCATATTACGGTTCCACGGTTGGGCAAAGTCCCCGCGGCCGCGCAACGACGTCAGTAGCGTTCTTCGTGGCGGGGTTCGCCCCGTCTTCGGGCCGGTTCCCCGAGAGTCCGCCCGGAGCCGGCGGGCGGGGCTTTGTCCCTCGGGACACGGCCCCGCCCGTTCGGTACCGCCGGCGGCGCCACAAAATTGGGCCGTGCGTCACCTCTCCTACCTGGTCGTCCTGGGTGCCTGCCTGCTCGCAACGCTCCCGCTGGAGCTTCTGCGCGGGGTACGCGTGCTGCGCCGGCCCGTGCGCCTGGTGGCGACCCTGCTGGCAGCCGGTGCCCCGTTCGTGCTCTGGGATGCGCTGGCCACCGAGCACCGGCAGTGGCGTTTCGACCCGGCGCAGACCCTGCCGCCCCGGGTGTTCGGGCTGCCGGTGGAGGAGCTCGGGTTCTTCGTGGTGATCCCGTTGGCGATCATCCTGACGGTGGAGGCGGTCCGGGCGCTGAGGGCTCGGGCCGACCTGACCGGGCCGCCGCGGTGACGTACACGGCCTGGGCGGTGCTCGCCGTGGTGGCGGTCCTGGGGCTCGATCTGGCCGTGCCGCGCAGCCGCCTGGTGCTGCGCCGGGAGTTCTGGATCTCCTACGCGATCGTGCTGTTCTTCCAGTTGCTCACGAACGGGTGGCTGACCGGGCGACGGATCGTCACCTACAGCGCGCGGGCGGTGCTCGGGAGCACGACGCCGCACCTGCTCGGCGCCGGACGAGTTGGCTACGCGCCGGTGGAGGACCTGCTGTTCGGCTTCGCACTCGTGCTGTGGACGTTGCTGTGCTGGGACACCTTCGGCAGGCGCAACGTGTCGGGGGCGGGCCAGGACCGGCGGGCCCGACGGTAGGCGGAGAGCCCGACCCGGACCCGGGTGACCGTGCCGACGGTCGCGCGCGCCCGCAGCACCTGGTAGTCGCTGCGCTCGACCGCGTCGAGGATTCCGGCGTACAGCCCGTGGGCGGCGCCGATGCACTCCCGGCTGGACGGGTGCAGCATCGCGATGCCGGGGCGCGCGAGGTCGTACCAGGACCGGGCACGGGCGATCTGGAACCGGATCAGCTCCCGGACCCGTGGGGTAACCTCGCCGCGCTCCAGATCGGTGCGGGTGACGGCGAACCGGGCGAGGTCCTCACCGGGCAGGTACAACCGGCCCCGGACGAGGTCCTCGCCGACGTCGCGGATGAAGTTGGTCAACTGGAACGCGATTCCCAGCGCCTGCGCGGCGTTGCCCGCGTCCGGGTGCTGCGTTCCGAGGATGGGCAGCATCTGCAGACCGATCACCGCCGCCGAACCGTGCATGTAGCCGAGCAGGTCGTCGAACGTGTCGTACTGATGGACCGTCAGGTCGGTGGCCATCGCGTCCAGGAACGCGGTCACGTGCTCGAGCGGGATGTCCCAGGTGCGAACGGTGTGCACCATCGCCCGGCCCACCGGGTGCGTGCTGCGCCCGGCTTGCAACTCGGCGACCCGGGTCGCGGTCCAGGCCTCGAGGCGTGCGCGACGTTGCGCGGGGGAGTCGGCGACCGCGAGGTCGTCGACGATCTCGTCGGTCGCCCGGGCGAAGCCGTAGAGCGCCCACACCCAGGGCCGGCGCGCCGGCGGGAGCAGGTTCGTGGCGAGGTAGTACGTCCGGCCATGGCGGGCGTGCAGGGACCGACAGGCCCGGAACGAGGCCCGCAGGTCTGGGTCGTAGATCCCGGCGGCGTCCAGGCAGGTGTCCGGCGGCAGCATCAGCCGCCGCTCTTGCGGCGAAACGTCCGTTGCGCCTTGGCCGGGCCGTGCGCCGAGCCGCCGACCTTCGACGCCGGCCCGCCGGCAGCCTCGCCCTTGCCGCCCCCGCCGTGCTTACGGGCCAGGGCCTCGCGGAACTTCGCCTTCGGGTCGTCGCCGGCGAAGACGTCGACAGCCTCTTCCGCGGGGGCTTCCTCGGGGGCCGACTCCGACTCCGCAGTCGGTTCGGTGTCCTGCGCCATCGCCGTCTCCCTGCTGCTGCCGTTGTCGTCGGCCAGCCTAACCGGCTCAGGTGACCCAGCAGCGCGAGTGGTAGCGCCGGTCGGGCCCGGTGACGCGCTCGGCGGCCAGTCGACCGGAGACCAGCACGCAGGGGATGCCGACGCCGGGAACCGTACCCGATCCGGCCAGGACGACGTTGTCCCAGCCCGCGGCCAGGTTCGGCGGCCGGAACGGGCCGGTCTGGGAGAACGTGTGGGCCGCGGCGAACGGCGTGCCGGCCGCCATCCCGCGGTGCGCCCAGTCGTCCGGGGTCACGAACTCGGCGAGGGCGAAGTCGGCCGCGAACTCGGTGCGTCCGCGCGCCCGCAGCGTCGTCACCACCCGCTCCAGGTAGGGCTCGCGCAAGGTGGACCAGTTCTGACGGCCAGTCAGATTAGGTGTCGGGAACAGCACCGAATGGCAGTGCCGCCCGGGCGGGGCCAGGTCCGGGTCCGTCAACGACGGGGTGCTGACCAGGAACGACGGGTCGCTCATCAACTCGCCGCGGTCGATCAGTTCGGTGAACGTGCGGTCCCAGGCCGCACCGAAGTCGATCTCGTGGTGCACCCGGTCCGGTGCCGCGGGCCCTGTCCCGGCCAGCAGCAGCGCGCAGGATGGCGAGTAGCGCAGCCGCCGCACCCGGCGCGGGGCACCGCCCAGCAGGCGGTCCCAGGCCACCGGGAGATCCGCGGTGACGACCAGTGCGTCACAGGCGATCCGGTCGCCGTCCGCGGTCTGCACCGCGACGGCCCGACCGGCGGTGCGCTCAAGGCCGACGACCTCGGTGGACAACCGCACCTGCACCCCGTGTTTGGCCGCGGCGGCGGCCAGCGCGACCGGGACCGCGTGCATGCCGCCCCGCGGGAACCAGACCCCGGCGACGGTGTCCATGTACGAGATCACCCCGTAGGCGGCCAACGCCTGCGCCGGGGCCAGGCCCGCGTACATCGACTGGAACGTGAACAGCCGCCGCAGTCGAGGATCGGGCAACCGGCGGTGCACGGCGGGTTCGAGACGACCGAACCCGCCCGCGGCGATCAAGCGGGCCAGGTCCGGGGTGAGCAGGGCCAGCGGCGAGTCCAGATTGCGGTCGATGAAGCTGCGCATCTGGGCCCGGTACAGCCGCGCCGTCCAGGCGATCAGATCCCGGTAACCGGCCGCCGCGGCAGGCCCGGCGAACTCGGCAACCGCGTCGGCCATCCGCGTCGGGTCGGCGTGGACGTCGAGCGTCGAACCGTCGGCGAAGCGCGCCCGGTAGGCCGGGTCGAGGCGATCCAGGTGCAGCCAGTCGCGCAGTCGCTCGCCTACGCAGTCCAGCGCGTCGGCGAGCAGATCGGGCATCGTCAGCACGGTCGGCCCGGTGTCGTAGGTGTATCCGTCCAGTCGCAGCACGCCGGCCCGGCCGCCGGGCACCGCCGCCTGTTCCAGCAGTACGACCGACCGACCCGCGCCGGCCAGGCGCAGTGCGGCGGACAGCCCGGACAGGCCCGCGCCGATCACGACAACGCGGTCAGTCGGTCCATCGACCCGGCGCAACCCCACGGCACCCCTGTCCGATTGGTCCCACGCTCGGCCGCAACGCCACGGCACGGTCCGCGTAACCCTCTAAGCTCCAAAACTATGACTAGCGCAAATCCGACCGCTTCCGGTGGGGACGGACTGGGCGCGACGCTGCGCGATCTGCTTGCCTCCGGGGGCCGGTCGTACTCGTTCGAGTTCTTCCCGCCGGCCAACGACGAGGGCGAGAAGGCGCTCTGGGAGGCGATCCGCCGCCTGGAGCCGCTGGCCCCGACCTTTGTCTCGGTGACCTACGGTGCGGGCGGGTCGACCCGCGATCGCACCCTGCGGATCGTGGAGAACATCGGCACCGAGACCACGCTGACCGCGGTCGGCCACCTGACCTGCGTGGGCTCCTCGCGCGCGGAACTGCGCTCGGTGATCGGCGGATTCGCCGCCGCGGGCATCCGCAACGTGCTCGCCCTGCGCGGCGACCCGCCCGGCGGGCTGGGAACGGCGTGGGAGGCGCATCCGGAAGGCCTGGAGCATGCCGATGAACTCGTCCGCCTGCTGCGTGAACTCGGCGGGTTCTGCGTCGGGGTCGCGGCGTTCCCGGAGGGCCACCCGGAGTCGCGCGACCTGGACTCCGACGCGAAGTATCTGGCGGCGAAGGCCGCGGCCGGCGCGGATTTCGCGGTCACCCAGTTCTTCTTCGACGCCGACGACTACTTCCGGCTCGTCGAGCGCGCCGCTACGCACGGCTGCACCATCCCGATCCTGCCGGGAATCATGCCGGTCACGAACGTGTCGCAGATCGAGCGATTCGCGAAGCTGTCCGGGGCGGTGTTCCCGGCGGATCTGGCCGAACGACTGCACGCGGTGGCGGATCGCCCGGCGCAGGTGCGCCGGATCGGCGTGGAAGTCGCCTCCGAGTTGTGCGCGCGACTGCTCGACGGTGGCGCGCCCGGCCTGCACTTCTACACACTGAACCGGTCGACGGCGACCCTGGAGATCTACGAGAACCTCGGCCTGGCCCCGCGCCGGGCCCCGCGCCACCGGGCGGGTCCGGCCGGCCCCTGAAGCCCTTCTGAATCGCGTACACAGGCTCTTCACGGGCGAGATCGTCCGAATGTACGACACGCCTCGAGCGATTCGTTCGATGGGAAATCCGCTCGGGCCAGGCATTCTTTAGTCACGGAGTTACGGGCGCCCCACTTCCGGCGGGGTCGCGAGGACACGGAACTCCTAACGGAACTCGAACTACCGGGCGCGTACCGCTCACGCAAACGGTTACGGGGAAAGTTCCGAGGGTCTGTCAGGGCCAGGTACGTCGCAGTTGCCGAGGGGGTGCACCCTCGACAGCTGCGACGTCCGCCGTTAACGGCTCAGTTGCCGGGCCGGGCCCGACCCAGGTACTCGGCGACCAGCGCGCCGCCCAACGGCGCCAGATCCACCCCGGGGCCGGGATGTGCGGCGGAGCCGACGTGGAACAGACCGCTCACGGTGGTGGCGTTCGGCGCTCGTCGTAAGGCATCCCGCCCGTGCACGGCCGGTCCCACCATTGCGGCGGACTGGCGGATCTCGTGCCAGAGCAGGCGTTCGGAGATCTGGTGGCCGCGGGCATCCAGCACACCGATGATTGCTGTGGCCTGCCGGGCGCCGGGCGCGATCACCGTCAAACCGGTGTTGCCCTCCGGCGCCTGCGCGGGGCTGAGGAACAAAGTCGGGTCGGAGCTCCTCGGCTCGGCGGGGAACGAGACGATGTTGGGTACGGCGGGGCCCTCGCGCAACGCGAGCAGCAGCACGACGGCCGAGTCGGAGCGCTCGCCTGGTGTGGGCACCGACCCGGAGCACCAGCGGTCCACGGCGACGTCGTCCACCGCGGCAACCACGACGTCCGCGGGCAGTGTGGTTCCGTCAGCGGTCCGCACCCCACGGACCGCGCCGTCGGCGGTGTCGATGCCGATCACCTCGGTGTCGTAACGCAGTTCGGCTCCGCGCAGGCGCGCCCGCTCGGCGATCGCGTCGACCAGGACGCCGATCCCGCCGACCACTTCCCAGGCTCCGAAGGTCTGCTCGAGCCAGGGCCAGAGCACGGCGGTGGCCGGTGCCCGGTCCGGGTCGGACCCGAGCCGGCGCAGGTACGAGCCGCCCGCCTGGCGCAGTCGTTGATCCTTCAGATGACGATCCATCAGATCGGCGTAGGACTTGGCCGGGTGCAGTGTCGCGTGCGCGGCCCGCCCGGCCCGCCCGGCCCGCCAGCCCTGCGCCGGGGGCAGCGGGCCGGCCAGGAAGCCTTGCCGGAACTGGGCCCACACCTCATCGCCGGTCGCGATGAACCGGTCCCACTGATCCGCCGCGGATGCGCCGAGAGCTGCGCTCAACGCATCCATCGTGCCCGCGCGGGAGGCGTTGGGCAGATCGACCGAGGTGCCGTCGGCAAACTCCCAGCGCACCGCGGTGGGGACCGGACGCAGTTCGAGAAGGCTCTCCAGCGGGGCGTTCTTGCCGGTCTTCACGAACAGGTCGCGGTAGGCGGCCGGCAGGTGGACCAGGCTCGGCCCGAGGTCGAACCCGAACCCGTCGCGCTCCAGCCGCCCGGCCGCACCGCCCGGGCCGGAAGTTCTTTCCAGCACTGTGACCTCATGGCGCAGCCGGGCCAGTCGAGCGGCGACCGCCAGCCCGGACAACCCGGCGCCGACGACGAGCACCCGGGCCAAGGATCGCCCTCAGGCGCTGGTGCGGGTGACGATCGAGAACGCCTCGCCGGCAACCCCGCCGAGCGCGGCGTAGCGGCCCATGTTGGGCACGTCGGTAGCCGGGGTCGCCACCTGGCCGCCGAGTTCGACGGCCTTGGCGACCGCGTCGTCGACGTCGTCGACCGCGAATGTCACCGTCCACGCAGGGTGGATCTCCACCGCGCCCGGGGGGCAGACCATCCCGGCGACGCCGATGCCGTTCAGTCGGGCCAGCGCGTAGCTGAACTCGCCGATCGACTGCAGGTCGACGACCCAGCCGAACACGTTCGCGTAGAACTGCGCGGCGGTGTCGACGTCAGGGGTGATCAACTCGGTCCAGCACCAGCTGTTCGGGACGTCGGTGAGGGAGGCGCCGGTGAATCCACGCGGCTCCCACAACGAGAACACCGCCCCGGTCGGGTCTTGTGCGGCGGCGCCCCGGCCGTCGCTACCGAGGTCGACCGGCCGCACCAGGGCCATACCGCCGAACTCCACCACGTCGGCCAGGGTCTGCTCGAGGTTCGCGACGCAGAGGTAGACGTTCCAGCTGGCCGGTCGCTCTCCGGAGGGTCCGATCCCGGCCACCCGCTCCTCGCCGACGGCGAAGTTCGCGAAGCCGTCCGCGTAGTCGTCGCGGACCCGCCAGCCGAACAGGCCCTCGTAGAAGTCCGCCGCCTTCGACTGGACCTGGCAGGTCAGGTCCAACCAGCACGGCGTTCCCGGTGGGTAGATCACGGTCACGGCGCATCCCCCAATCGCTGAGGCCGACCCTACAGTCGAGGAAGGCGAGAGGAGCGCGAGAAAGCGAGCTTGCGAGCCTTCTCGGGGGCTCCGGAGCCGATTGAGTCTGTTGACGAGGCAGCGAGGATCACTGCCGGCGGCTGCCGCGGCGCCGGACGCGAGCCAGGTCGCGCAGTATCGTCCGGGCCGCGTTGCGCCCCGAGGCGCCGAACACGCCACCGCCGGGGTGTGTGGAGGCCCCGGTCAGATAGAGGCCGGGGACTGGACCGCGGTAGTGCGCGAACTCCGGCACGGGCCGCAGCCGGAACATCGCGTCCAGCGCCATTTCCACGTGCATGACGTTGCCGCCCCGCAGGTCGAGCTCGCGCTCCAGGTCCTTCGGCGTCTGAACGTGGGTGGCCCGGACCGAGCCGGCGAAACCCGGGGCGCGCCGCTCGACCTGCGCGATGACCGACTCGGCGGTCTGCTCGCGCAGGTCGTCCCAGTCGATGCCGGCGGCGAGGTGGCGGCGATGCCACTGCGCCCACAGGGTCAGGTTGTGCTCACCGGCCGGTGCCAGCGACGGGTCGAGCGCGGTGGGGGTCATCGCCAGCACCGCAGGTTCACGGGGGGCCGCACCGACCAGGTAGGCACCGTAGGCGGCCCGCAGGGTTCGTCGGTCCTCGACGAGCAACTGCATGCCGCGTAAGGCATCTGACGGTGCGTCAGGGTAGATCGGCAGCCGGACGGTGACGATGCGCACCGCGACGCCGATCCCGTCGCCGACGCGGATGCGCAGGCGCGTCGGGTCGGCGGCTGGCGTGCCGAGCAGGTCGAGGGTGGTCAGCACGTGGGTCCCGCTGAGCACGACCCGGGCACGCACCGCGCGACCGGTGGACGTCCGCACCCCGACCGCCCGACCGCCCCGCACGAGGACCTCGCTCACCGGGTCGGCCAGGTGCAGGCTGCCGCCGCTGCGCCGCAGTCGCTCGGCCAGCGCCACGGACAGTTCGCCGGAGCCGCCGATCGGTCGGCCCGGGGCCCGGGTGTGCAGCAGGCCCAGCCACATCAGGTGCCCGGCGGTGCCCGGCTCGTGGGCCGGCGGCCCGGACTGCGAGACCAACCAGGCCAGCGCGGCCTTCAATCGCTCGCTGCGAAACGTGGCGTCCAGCAGGTGGTCGGCCGGTTGGAGGAACCACCGGGCGGTCTCCGGCCGGTTCTGATCGATCGTCAGATTACCTGCGTTACGGGCGATCCGCGACATCGTGGGGGAGTCGGTGAAGGTCGCCAGCAGGCGACGGGTCAACGGGGTCAGCCGCTCGACCAACGTGCGGTAGGCCGCCGCGTCCGTAGCGCCGCAGGCCGCGGCGATCGAGTCCGTCGTCCGGTCCAGGTCGGTCGCGAAGACGATGCCGGGCTCGTCGGGGGACTGCGCGGGCGCGTAACCCCAGGGGTCGGCGTCGAGGTAGCGCAGGCCGCACTCGCCGAGTTCGAGATCCTCGATCAGGTCGGTGTGCCGCACCATGACGTGCAGGCTCGAGCCTCGGTCGACCCGGTGCCCGGGGAAGCGTTCGATCGTCGAGACCGCGCCGCCGGGTACCGCGTCGCGTTCGAACACCGCGACCTGCAGGCCGGCCCGGGCCAGGTAGCAGGCGGCGACGAGCGCGTTGTGGCCGGCGCCGACGACGGCGACGTCTGCAACGAGCTCGTCGGCGTCGGACACCGAGGATGCGCAGTGGCCGGCGACGTCGACCGCGTCCGTCGGGCCGGTCAACTGTCCGCGGCCAGGGCCCGGTCGAGTTCCTCGGGGGTGCGGCCGACCACGGTGGTCCCGTCGCCGGCGGTCAGGATCGGCCGCTGGATCAGGATCGGATTGGCGATCATGACCTCGATCCAACCGGCCCGGTCCGCGGGCGTGCGCGGTCGGTCGCGCAGACCGAGGCCGGCGGTGACGGACTCGCCGGTGCGGGCAATGTCCCATGGCTCCAGGCCCAGGCGGTCGAGCACCTCGGTCAACTCGGCGGCCGTGGGCGGGTCGTCGAGGTAACGGCGGACGGTGTACTCGATGCCTGCCGCGTCGAGCGCCTCGGTGGCGACGCGGCACTTCGAACAGGCCGGGTTGAGCCAGATCTCCATGGTTGCGGAGACTAGCCGCGACATCTGCGGACGTCGCCCGCAGATGTTGTGGTGGGCCGCTCGAGGTGTATCTTACTAAGAGTAAGTTTTCTGGAGGGAGTTCCCGTGGACCGACGGATCCTGATCACGGGTGGGGCGTCCGGGCTCGGGCGCGCACTCGCCGCGGCGGCGCTCGCCGACGGTGCTCGCGTGCTGATCACCGACGTGAACGTGGCGGCGGGTGAGCTGGCCCGCCTGGAGTTCGCCGAGCGCCTGCGGGAGACGGGAGAGGACGTCGAGCGCGTCGCGTTCCTGCCGCTCGATGTCCGCGACGAGGCCGCGTGGATCTCCGTCCGCGAGTGGTGTCGACGCGAGTGGAGCGGCTTGGACGTCCTGGTGAACAACGCCGGGGTGGCACACGGCGGACCGATCGCGGACATCCCGATGGCAGACTGGGACTGGATCATCGACATCAATCTCAAGGGCGTCGTGCGCGGGGTGCACACGTTCCTGCCGGTGTTCGCCGAGCAGGGAGGCGGGCACGTGGTGAACATCGCGTCCCTGGCAGGCCTGGTGAACATGCCGAACATGGCCGCTTACAACGTCACCAAGGCCGCCGTCATCTCGCTGTCGGAGACCATGCGGCACGAGCTGGCACCGGCGCACGTGCGGACGACGGTGGTGTGCCCGAGTTTCTTCGCGACGAACCTGGCCGACACGATGCGGGCCACCGACCCGTCGTTCGAGGTGATCGCGCGGCAGATGCTTGCCGGCGCTCTGCCCGGGCCGAAGCTGACCGCGGACGACGTCGCCCGAAAGGTGCTGCGTTCGCTGGGCCGGGACCGCTTCTGGTGCCTGCCGCACGTCGAGGGCCGGGTGCTGTGGGGCGTGAAGCGCTACGCCCCGCCGGTGTTCTGGGCCGGCATGCGGGTGGCCACCAAGGTGATGGACCGGCTGGCGCAGTCCGGCCGGGTCACGGACCGGACGCGACAGATGGAGCGCAGCTGACGCTCCCGGCCCCAAGTTCGGAAATTGTCGGTGACGAGTTCTACTGTGCTCCTTGTATCGAACATATTTTCGATACACTCTGAACGCACCGGCTGCGGCGGCCTGACCTCGACCCCCAGACCGCCGCGCCGGTGCCCGAGCACGGAGGACTGTCGATGATCTCTTGCCCGTCGCGTGCGGGGCGGCCGGACGAACTGCTGTCCGCGGCCGATCGGGACCTGAGCCTTGCCGGTCTGGCGACCCGCCCGGCCGATCGGTACGCGGCCGCGCACCTCGCGGCGCTGCGGGCTGCTGCTGCCGTCCTGGCTGCCCGGCCGTTGGCCGCGGCGCCGCCCCCCCGGGCACGGGAGGGCCGGGCCACACCACGTCGGGCCCCAGCCAACGCCTGGGCCGAGTTGGCGGTCGCGGCGCCGGAGTTGGCGCCCTGGGCGGCGCATTTCGCCGCCGGGGCCGACAAACGTGCCGCGGCCTCCGCCGGGTTGAGCTCGGCCGTGTCGGACAGCGAGGCCGACGGGCTCATGCGCGACTCAGGAACGTTCCTAGGGGTGGTCCGGGCGCTGCTGGCGGCCTGACGGAGGCCGGCTCAGGGCACACGACTGGCTCAGGGCACGACTGGCTCAGGGGGAGGCGAGCCGGGACAGCGAGGCCGGGACCTCGGCGGCTGCGGCGCGGTCCAGCAGCCACAACGTTCGGGCGCGGCCGGCTGCGCCGGCGGCCGGGATCTGCATCGTCCCGGCGCCGGACAGGGCCATCCGCACCGCGGCGGCTTTCTCGGCTCCGGCGACGATCATCCAGACCTCACGGGCCGAGCGGATCGCGGGCAGAGTCAGGCTGATGCGGGTCGGCGGCGGCTTGGGAGCACCGCGGACCGCCACGACCGAGCGCACGGTCTCGTGCAGGGCGGGCTTCTCGGGGAACAGCGACGCGACGTGGCCGTCCGGGCCGACGCCGAGCATCAGCACGTCGAAGCTCGGCACGCTGCCGTGGTCCTCCGGTGCGGTCGCAGCCTCCAGCGCCTTGGCGTACAGCTCTGCCGCAGCCTCCGGATCGTTGCCGGCCTGGCCGTCGCTGGCGGGCATCGCGTGGATCCGCGCCGGGTCGAGCGGGACGTGGTCGAGCAGCGCGCCGCGGGCCTGGGTCTCGTTGCGGTCCTCGTGACCGGAGGGCAGGAACCGCTCGTCGCCCCACCAGACGTCGAGGTTGCGCCAGTCGACGGCGTCGCGTGCGGGCATCGCGGCGAGTGCACTCAGCGTCCCGATGCCCATGCCGCCGCCGGTCAGGACCACCGAGGCAGTGCGGCGGGCGGCCTGTACGTCCACCAGTCGGGTCACCAGGCGTGCTGCCACCGCGGCGGCCAGGGTCTGCTGATCGCGGTGCACGATCACCGTCGGTGTCATGATCCGGACCCTTCTGCGTTGCGGCTCGCCAACGCGGCCAGGCAATCGCCGTAGATGTCGTCGGGATTGAGTTGCCGCAGTTCCTCGCCCATCAACTCGGCCAGGTCGCGACGCTTCAGCGCGATCGGTTGCGGCGTCGAGTGGCCAGGAGAACGCAGCGTCGCCAGCCGGCCGTCGGTGCGGCTGACCGCGACCTCGTCCGCGCCGAGCATCAGCACCACGTCGGTCAGCCCGGGGCCGGCGGAGACCTCGCGGTCGACGCCGACCCCGAGCCGGCACTCCAACCAGATCGCCAGCAGTTCGGCGCTGGCGTTGCCGGCCTCGGCGGCGACCCGGGCACCGGTCGGTCGGCCCGCGTACTGGTCCAGCGCGGTCGCGAGCAACGTGCGCCACAGCGTCAACCGGGTCCAGGCCAGGTCGGTGTCGCCCTCGACGTAGTGCGCGGCGCGTCGCCGCAACGTCCCCGTCGGGTCGCCGCAGCCTGCCAGGTCGGTGATCCGACGCTGGCTGAGGCGACCCAGCGGATCCCGGGCCGGGTCGTCCGGCCCGACACCCGGCCAGTAGGTGACGACCGGGGTGTCCGGCAGCAACAGGGGCATGACCACGGACTCGGCGTGCTCGGCCAGTTCGCCGCGCAGGTCGAGGATCACCAACTCGCCCGGACCGCGGTCGCCGCTGCCGAAGACCTCGGCGTCCAGCCGACCCGGGCCGGGTCCCGGGTGCTTGCGCAGCACCAGGATCCGCGACGGGTGCTCCACCGCGGTCGCCGTCGTGGCCTGGATCGCCGCGTTGTGCTCGTGGCTCTCCGCGGCCACGAGCAGGGTCAGCACGTGCCCGGCCGTCGGCCCGCCGTGGGCCCGCCGGGCGTCCACCAGCGCGCGGTCGATGTCGGCCGCCGAGGTGTCGGACAAGGTGTTGCTCACCGGTGCCACCCCCACGGTTGCCGGCAGAAGTCGGGAAGCAGCGGGCAGCGCGTCACGGGCGCCGCCAGGTACGCCCGTCGCGGGCCATCATCGCGTCGGCCGAAGCCGGGCCCCAGGTGCCGGACTGGTAGTCCTCCGGCGGAGATTGGGTAGCCCAGAACTCCTCGATCGGGTCGAGCACCTGCCAGGACAACTCGACCTCCCGGCTGCGCGGGAACAGCGGCGGGTCGCCCAGCAGCACGTCGAGGATCAGCCGCTCGTAGGCCTCCGGCGAACTCTCGGCGAACGACCCGCCGTAGGCGAAGTCCATGTTGACGTCGCGGACCTCCATCGACGACCCCGGGACCTTCGAGCCGAACCGGACCGTGACGCCCTCGTCCGGCTGGATGCGGAACACCAACGCGTTCTGGCCGAGTTCCTCGGTCGCGGTCGCCTCGAACGGCAGGTGCGGCACGCGCTGGAAGACCAACGCGACCTCGGTGACCCGACGGCCCAGGCGCTTGCCCGCCCGCAGGTAGAACGGGACGCCGGCCCAGCGCCGTGTGTCGAGTTCCAGCTTCATGGCCGCGAAGGTCTCGGTCCGCGAGTCCGCCGGAATCCCGTGCTCGTCAAGGAAACCGGGCACCTTGGCGCCGCCCTGCCAGCCCGCCGAGTACCGGCCCCGGGCGGTCGAGGCAGCCAGATCCGCAGGCAGCCGGATCGCCGAGAGGACCTTCTCCTTCTCGGCCCGCAGGTCGTCCGCGCGGAACGAGACCGGCTCCTCCATCGCGATCAGCGCCAGTAGTTGGAGCAGGTGGTTCTGGATCACGTCGCGGGCGGCGCCGATGCCGTCGTAGTAGCCGGCGCGGGTGCCGATCCCGATGTCCTCGGCCATCGTGATCTGCACGTGGTCGACGAAGTTACGGTTCCAGATCGGCTCGAACAACTGGTTGGCGAACCGGATCGCCAAGATGTTCTGGACGGTCTCCTTGCCCAGGTAGTGATCGATGCGGAATACCGACTCGGCCGGGAAGACGCCCTCCAGCAACTGGTTCAGCTGCTGAGCGCTGGCCAGGTCGCGGCCGAACGGCTTCTCGACGACGACCCGGCGCCACGGCACGCGCCCGTCCGGGAGTGGCGCGCATGGTTGGGCCAAGCCGTGCTTGGACAGCTGCGCCGTCACGTCGGGGAAGAACCTCGGCGGGATCGACAGGTAAAAGGCGTGGTTCCCGCCGGTGCCACGGGTCTCGTCCAGTTCGGCAATCGTCTGGCACAGCTTGACGAAGGCGTCGTCGTCGCTGAAGTCGCCGGGCACGAAGCGGAAACCGTCCGCCAACTGTGCCCAGACCTCCTCACGGAAGCCGGTCCGGGAGTGAGCGGCCACCGCGTCGCGGACGGTCTGGGCGAAGTCCTCATCGGCCCAGTCGCGTCTGGCGTAACCGACCAGTGAGAAGCCCGGGGGCAGCAGCCCGCGGTTGGCCAGGTCGTAGATCGCCGGCATGACCTTCTTGGTGGCCAGGTCGCCGGTGACCCCGAAGATCACCATCCCGCAGGGGCCGGCGACCCGTGGCAGGCGCTTGTCGCGCGGGTCGCGCAGCGGGTTCATCGCCCCGCCGGCGCTATGTCCATTGATGAGCTCGCCGCGCTCGCTCATCGGCCGATCGCGGCCAGCACGGACTCCAAACCGGCCTGACGATCCGTCAGATGCAGTCGGAGCGCGGGCCTGCCGCGTCCGGTCAGGGCACCGAGGTCGCCCAGGGCCTGAGCCAGATGCAACGCGCCGAACGTGAACGGCCGACCCGGGATCGCGAGGTCCTTGGCGACGGCTCCGGTCAGCTGCAGGAACACCCCGACCTGCGGGCCGCCCTTGTGGAACTGCCCGGTCGAGTGCAGGAACCGCGGGCCCCAGCCGAAGGTGACCTGACGATCCCTCAGACGTCGGGCCAGCGCCGGCCGTAACCCGGCGGCGTCCGCGTCCGCGAAGCGGTCCAGGTAGGCCATCACCGCGAGGTAGCCGCCCTCCTCGACCGAGGCGAGCAGCGTCTCGAGCGCGTCGGTCAGCGACTTGGCGCCGTCGAACGCGTGCGGGTCGCCGTAGACCTCGACCGGTCCGTCGGTCAGCAGCGGCGCGGGGACCACCGGGCCGTCCGGGCCGGAGTCAGCCAGCAGGCGGTTGGTGTTCTCCTTGGACTCGGTGACGTTCGGCTGGTCGAACGGGTTGATTCCCAACGACCGGCCGGCCACTGCGGTGGCGTACTCCCAGACCAGGAACTGTGCGCCCAGCGGCCCGGTGGTCGAGATCGAGGCGCTCTTGGCGTCGCCGAGCGCGGCGAGGATCGAGTCCGGACCGGCATCGACCCAGCCCGGGGCGTTCGGGCCCTCGACGACGACCGGCAGGATCCCCGTGCCGGCCTTGCCGGTCGACTCGGCGATCAACTGCTCGGCCCAGTCGCCGAACCCGACCAGCGCCGGGTCCAGGTCGCCGATCACCAGCTTGTCGCGGCCCTCGTCCACGGCTCCGCCCAGCGCGGCACCGAGCAGCAGTCCGGGATTGTCCTCGTTCTCGGCCAGGGCCGGACGAACCGCGTCGGCGGCATCCAGTAACGCCTCCACATCGACGCCGGCCAACGCGGAGGGCACCAGTCCGAAGGCGCTGAGCGCGCTGTAGCGGCCACCGATGTTGGGGTCGGCCAGGAAGACCCGGTAGCCCGCGTCGCGAGCGGTCTTCTCCAGCGGCGAGCCCGGGTCGGTGACCACGACGATCCGCGCGGCGATCTGATTGTGCGTCAGACCCCCGTCCGCAAAAGCCTTCTCGTAGACCCGACGGTGCGAATCGGTCTCGACGGTGCCACCGCTCTTGCTGGCCACGACGACCACGGTGCGGTCCAGGCGGTCGGCCAGCGCTCGGCGCACCTGCCCCGGGTCTGTGGTGTCGAGCACGGTCAGTGGCTTGCCGGCGCTGCGGGTGATTACCTCCGGTGCCAGCGACGAGCCGCCCATGCCGGCCAGCACGACATGGTTGAGCCCGGCGCTGCGGCACCAGTCGACCAGTTCGCGAAGCTGGGGCAGCAGGCCACGCGAGGCGACCGTGACGTCCATCCAGCCGAGCCGGATGCTCGCCTCGGGCTGCGCCTCGGGCCCCCACAGCGTCGGGTCGGCCTCGGCCAGCCGGGGGGCGGTGTCGGCGCCGATCGCGTCGAGCAGCGCCGCGGCGGCCGCCTCGCGCACGGCGTCGTCGAGGATCCGGACGGTCACGCCGGCGGCCGCGGCCGAACTGGCGGGATGACTCATGCGCCACCCCGCAGTCGGTCGAGCTCCGCGGAGATCGAGCCGAGCAACTCGTCCCAGGCACTCACGAACTTGTCGACGCCCTCGCGCTCGAGCAGGTCGACCACGTCGTCGTAGGAGATGCCCTGCGCTGCGACGCCGGCCAGCACTGCGGCAGCCTCGGTGTAGTGCGACCGGATCGAGTCCGAACCGTCGCCGCCGTGGTCCGCGACCGCGTTGAGCGTCGCCTCCGGCATCGTGTTCACGACGCCGGCCGTGACCAGGTCGTCGACGTAAAGGGTGTCCGGGTACGCCGGGTCCTTGACGCCGGTGGAAGCCCAGAGCGGGCGCTGCGGTCTGGCGCCCGCGGCGGCCAACGCCTGCCACCGGGCCGAGCCGAACACCTCCTCGTAGGCCTGGAAGGCCAGCCGGGCATTGGCGACCGCGGACTTGCCGCGCAGCTCCGTGGCCTCTGGGGTCCCGAGCTTGTCCAGCCGCTTGTCGATCTCGGTGTCCACCCGGGACACGAAGAACGAGGCCACCGAGCCCAGGTGCTCCAGTGGGTGGCCGGCGGCCCGGGCCCGCTCGACGCCGTCGAGGAAGGCGTTCATCACCGCGCGGTAGCGGTCGAGGGAGAAGATCAGCGTGACGTTGATGCTGATGCCCTCGGCCAGGCACTGCGCGATCGCCGGGAGACCCGCGAGGGTCCCCGGGATCTTGATGTAGAGGTTCGGCCGGTCGACCGCCCACCACAACGCGCGGGCCTCAGCGATCGTCGCCGCGGTCTTGTTCGCGAAGCGCGGGTCCACCTCGATGGAGACCCGGCCGTCGACGCCTTCGCTCGCGTCGTAGACCGGACGCAGCACATCGCAGGCGTCGCGCACGTCGGCAGTGGTGATCGAGCGCACCGCCTCGTCGACGCCCACTCCGCGTGCGGCGAGGTCGGCGATCTGCGGGTCGTACAGGTCGGACTTCGAGACCGCGTTCTGGAAGATGGACGGGTTCGTCGTCACGCCGACCACATTCTTGTCACGAACCAGCGCCGCGAGGCTGCCGTCGCGCAACCGCGCTCGCGACAGGTCGTCCAGCCAGATCGCCACACCAGCCGCGCTCAATGCGCTCAGCCGTTCGTTCCCCACCATCTCGTCTCCGTCTCTCACCGCCGGCTGAATTCCGCGAACGACCTGATGGGCCGTCAGTTACCCGTCTTGCTGCCCTTCTCGCCCTTCGTTCGGGCGAGGCTGCGGTGCGCGGCCGCGACCACCGCGGGCACCGTGATGCCGAACTGCTCGTAGAGGGTCGCGTACGGGGCGGAGGCACCGAAGTGCTCGAGCCCGACGACCTCCCCGCCGTCGCCGACGTAGCGCCACCAACCCTGGGCGATGCCCGCCTCGACCGCGACTCGGGCCTTGACTCCGGGCGGCAGAACGCTCTGCCGGTAGGCGTCGTCCTGGGCGTTGAACCATTCGACGCAGGGCATCGACACCACGCGGGTGGGCACCCCCTCGGCCTCCAACGCCTCGCGGGCCCCAACCGCCAACTGCAGCTCACTGCCCGTGCCGATCAGGATCAGCTCCGGCAGACCACTGCCCGCCTCCTGCAGGACGTACCCACCGCGGGACACGCCCTCGGCCGACGCGAACCCGTTCGACCGGTCGAAGGTCGGCACGCCCTGGCGGGTCAGCGCGAGCGCCGCCGGGCCGTGCGGGTTCTCCAGGATCGTGCGCCAGGCCACGACGGTCTCGTTCGCGTCGCCCGGGCGCACCACGTCGAGGCCGGGGATCGCGCGCAGGGCCCACATGTGCTCGACCGGCTGATGGGTCGGGCCGTCCTCGCCCAACCCGATCGAGTCGTGCGTCCAGACGTAAACGACCGGCTGCTTCATCAGCGCCCCCAGTCGTACGGCACCGCGCATGTAGTCGGAGAAGACCAGGAACGTGCCGCCGTAGGGGCGGAAGAACCCGTCCAGGGCGATGCCGTTCATCGCCGAGCCCATCGCGTGCTCGCGCACGCCGAAGTGGATGTTGCGGCCGGCCGGATCGGCGCCCTTCACCTGGGATCCGGCGGGCAGGAAGGAGGTCTCGCCCTCGATGTTCGTCAGGTTCGACTCGGCCAGGTCGGCCGACCCGCCCCACAACTCGGGCACGGCGCCGGCGATGGCGTTGAGCACCTCGCCGGAGGCCTTGCGGGTGGCGACGTCCTTGCCTGCCGGGTACGACGGCAGCTTCGCGGCCCAGCCGTCGGGCAGCCGCCGGGCCAGCATGCGGTCCAGTTCGGCGGCGCGGTCAGCGTTGGCCGAGCGCCAGGTCGCGTAACGGGTGTCCCACTCCGCGTGGATCGCCCGGCCTCGGTCGACGACCTCCCGGGCGTGGGTGAGCACCGCGTCGTCGACGTCGAAGTTGCGCTCCGGGTCGAATCCGAGGATCTGCTTGGTCGCGGCCACCTCGGCCGCGCCCAGCGCAGACCCGTGCGCCTTGCCCGTGTTCTGCAGGTGCGGCGCCGGCCAGGCGATGATCGAGCGGACGGCGACCAGCGACGGCGCCTCGTGGTGGTCGCGGGCCGTGGTCAGCGCCGCGTACAGGGCTGCAATGTCGTTGGCGTTCTCGACCCGCTGGGTGTGCCAGCCGTAGGCGGCGTAACGGGCGACGACGTCCTCGGTGAACGCGACGTCGGTGTTGCCCTCGATCGAGATGTGGTTGTCGTCGTAGAGGACGACGAGGTTTCCCAACTGCTGGGTGCCGGCCAGCGAGGAGGCCTCGGAGGCGACGCCCTCCTCCATGTCACCGTCGGAGGCGAAGACCCAGATCGTGTGGTCGAACACGCTGGCGCCGGGCGCGGCCTCCGGGTCGAACAGGTACCGCGCGCGCCGAGCCGACATCGCCATGCCGACCGAGGTGGCCAGACCCGCTCCGAGCGGACCGGTGGTCGTCTCGATGCCGGCGGTGTGGCCGACCTCCGGGTGGCCCGGGGTCAGGCTGCCCCACTGCCGTAGGTGGGTCAGGTCCTCCAGCGTCAGCCCGTAGCCGGACATGAACAGCTGGATGTACTGGGTCAGGCTGGAGTGTCCGCAGGACAATACGAACCGGTCGCGACCCAGCCAGTGCGGCTCGGTCGGGTCGTGGCGCAACAGGCGCTGGTAGGTGAGGTACGCGGCAGGCGCGAGCGCCATTGCGGTGCCCGGATGGCCGTTGCCCGCGGCCTGCACCGCGTCCATCGCCAGCACCCGTGCGGTGGCCACGGCACGGTCGTCGAGATCGGACCAGGTCAGCTTCGCTCCCATGAGCCTGACCCTACCCATCGTCGCCAGCGCACCCGCTGGGCGTCGAGGGTGAATGGCCGGGCTACAGTTGGCGTCGCCCGTCGTATGCGCCCCACGTCCGGACCCGGACGCTCCAGCGCTTCAGTCAGACCCGAAGGTGCGTGTGACAACACTCGACACCGGTCGGCCGCGGGGCGGCATGGTCGCCCACGGAACCGGCTACGCGCCGCAGAGCCTTGACGATTCTGGCGAGGTGCCAGTCGAGCCGTCGGCCCTCGGCCGACGCACCGCCGGACAGACATTGCGGGCCTACGTCGCGCTCACCAAGCCGCGGATCATCGAGCTGCTGCTCGTCACCACTGCGCCGGTGATGTTCCTGGCCGACCGGGGGATTCCCGGTGCCTGGCTGGTGTTGGCCACTCTGGTCGGCGGCACGCTCGCCGCGGGCAGCGCGAACGTCCTGAACTGCTACCTCGACCGCGACATCGACGCCGACATGCGTCGCACGCGACGTCGGCCGCTGCCGATGCACGGGGTCAGCGCGCGGGAGACCGTGGTCTTCGGCGTGGTGCTCGGGATCGTCGCGACCCTGCTGCTCGGGTTCGCGGTGAACTGGCTGTCCGCGATGCTCGCGCTGACGGCGAACCTGTTCTACGTCTTCGGCTACACGATGCTCCTCAAGCGCCGTACGGCCCAGAACATCGTCTGGGGTGGCGCGGCCGGATGCTTCCCGCCGTTGATCGGCTGGACCGCGGTTACCGACTCGGTCTCGTGGGCCCCGCTGGTGCTGTTCCTGGTCGTGTTCTTCTGGACGCCGCCGCACTTCTGGGCTCTGGCGATGCGCTACCGCGACGACTATGCCGCCGCCGGCGTGCCGATGCTTCCGGTGGTCGCGGGGGAGCGACGGGTCATCACCGAGATGACCGTCTACACCTGGGCGACCGTGGCGACCTCCGTGGTTCTGTGGCCCGTGGCCCACACCGGCTGGCTGTACCCGGTGGTGGCCGGCTTGCTGGGCGCGCTGATGCTCGCCGAGGCCCACCGCCTGCTCCGCCAGGTGCGCCGCGGGGTCACCGGCGTCGAGCTGTCGCCGATGCGCCTGTTCCACCTGTCGAACACCTACCTGGCGCTGCTCTTCCTCACGATCGCCATCGACGCCGTCGTGTTCGCCTGACGCTGGGGCCCCCTATCTCGCATCTTCTGCCGTGGGG
>DATASX010000087.1 GCA_036269075.1 Sporichthyaceae bacterium | reverse complement strand
CAGTCATCGCCGGCCACATGCACGAGGACCTGGCCGCAGTCGCGGCCGTCGACTGAGCTCGAGAAAGGGACAGGGCGGAAATGGACGCGACCAGCACCTACCTCGCCGATGCCGGACGGTACGGGAAGATGCGCTCCGGCGAGCCGGTCGCAGCGGCGTCGAACTCCTTTCGCTGGGGTTCTGGCAGAACTTCGGCGGCGACCGCCGGCTCGAGGTGCAACGGGCCGTCGTCCGCCGCGCCTTCGACCTCGGGATCACGCACTTCGACCTGGCGAACAATTACGGACCGCCCTACGGCGTCGCCGAGGAAAACCTGGGGCGGTTGCCGGCACAGGACTTCCGGCCCTACCGGGACGAGCTGATCATCAGCACCAAGGCCGGGTGGGACATGTGGCCTGACCCGTACGGCGACCGGGGGGTCGCGCAAGTATCTGCTCGCCAGTCCGGACCAGTCGTTGCAGCGGCTGGGCCTGGACTACGTCGACATCTTCTACTCCCACCCTGTTCGCGGACGCCAGCCACTTCAGCCGGGCCTCAGGGCGGGCCACCGGTGCCGCCACGGCCGATGTGGCGACCGGCCCGGCACCGGCCCGCCGGATGCTGCCGCGATCCCCCTAGGCGGTGGGGGATCGCGGCAGCGCCTACCGCACGGCCGGCCGATTCCCGCACTGCGCCGGCGTGCGCTTCTTCCGCGCCGATCGAGCGCGGGAGAGTCCGGTCAGTCGGCAGGCTTGAGCTGGATGTTGACGGATTTGGTCTGGGTGTAGAGATCCATGGCCTCGGCGCCCAGTTCGCGTCCCCAGCCGGACTGCTTGAAACCACCGTGGGGAAGGGCTGTGTCCAGGGCGTTGTAGGTGTTGACCCAGACGGTTCCGGCTCGCAATTGTTGGGCCACGCGGTGCGCGCGGGAGAGGTCGTTGGTCCAGATGCCGGCGGCCAGGCCGTACTCGCTGTTGTTGGCGACCTGGATCAGTTCCTGCTCGGCGGAGAACGGTTGGGCGACGACGACCGGCCCGAAGATCTCCTCACGCACGACGCTGAAGTCCGGCTTGACGTCGACCAGCACGGTCGGTTGGACGAAGTACCCGGTGTCGCCGTGCCTGCCACCGCCGGTCAGCGCGCGGGCCCCGTCGGCCAGGCCTTGCTCCAGGTACCCGGTGACCCGGTCGAGTTGCTGCTGCGACACCAGCGGGCCGACCTGGGTTGCCGGGTCCAGACCGGGCCCGAGCTTCGCGGCCGAGGCGATAGCGGCGACCTGTGCGGTGAACTCGTCGAAGATCCGGTCCTCTACGTACAGCCGCGTTCCGGCGACGCAGGACTGCCCGTGGTTGAACAGCCACGCCATCGTCGAGCCGACCGCGGCGGCCTCGAGGTCGGCGTCGGCGAAGACGATGTTCGGGCTCTTGCCGCCCAGCTCCAGGGAAACCTTCTTGAGGTTGCCCTTCGCGGCCTCGACGATCCGCTTGCCGGTCTCGACCGATCCGGTGAACGCGACCTTGTCCACGTCGTCGTGGGCGGCGAGTGCGGCTCCGGCGTCGCCGAACCCGGGCACGATGTTGACCACGCCGTCCGGGATGCCTGCTTCCAGCAGCAGTTCACCGAGCAGCAGCGCGCTCAGCGGCGTCTGCTCGGCCGGCTTGAGAACCACGGTGTTCCCGGCTGCGAGTGCCGGCGCGATCTTCAAGGCGGCCATCACCAGCGGGAAGTTCCACGGGATGATGGCACCGCACACCCCGATGGGTTCGCGCAGGGTGTAGGCGTGGAACTGCCCGTCCGGGACCCAAGGGACCGAGACCGGGATGGTGCGCCCCTCCACCTTCGTTGCCCAGCCTGCGTAGTAGTGGAAGATGTCGGCGGCCCAGACCACATCGACCACCTGCGCCACCAGCGCGGACTTGCCGTTGTCCAGCGCCTCGAGGTGGGCGAACTCCTCGGCCCGCGCGAGCATCCGCTCGCCGATGCCGAAGAGCATGCGCTGCTTGACGTTGGGTGCCACTCGGTGCCACACCTTGGACTCGAACGCGCGTCGGGCCGCGGCTACTGCGCGGTCTATGTCCTCCGGCCCGCCGTGGGCCACGTCCGTGAGCCGCCCGCCGGTCGCCGGGTCGAACGTCGCGAAGGTTCGACCGGAGGCCGCGTCAACCCATTTCCCGTCGATCAACAATCGTTTCGGCGAGGAGATGAAATCCGTGACCGACGGGAGCGTCGGGTGTTCGAGGGTTGCGCTCACGATTCCTCCTTCAAGAGCTCGAATCGGCGGGTTCGGCGCGAGACCGATAGTAGGTGTGCCCGACGACACATAGGTGTTCCAAGTTGGAGCACTTCTGCACCCGGGCGGCCCGGCGGAGTGGCGGCGAGAACTCAGTTCTGACGTACTGTCAGTTTGGAGCCGCGACAGTCGCCCGGGCCAGAAGGTCGGCGCGCAGCACGTGTTTCAACACCTTGCCGGAGGCCGTTCGGGGGAGGTCATCGAGCACGAAGACACGCTTGGGGACCTTGTAGGGCGCAAGTCGGGCCCGGCAGAACGCGTCCACCTCGTCCAGCCCGAGATCGGCTCCGGCCGCGGTCACGACCGCGGCGGTGACGATCTCGCCCCAGCGTTGGTCGGGCAGGCCCAGAACAGCCGCGTCGAGCACCGCCGGGTGGTCGACGAGGACGTTCTCCACCTCCACCGGGTAGACGTTCTCACCGCCGGAGATGATCATGTGCTTCTTGCGGTCGACGACCTGCAGATAGCCGTCGGCGTCGAGGTATCCGAGGTCGCCCAGGCTGAGCCAGCTCGCTTCGCCGAAGCGGCGGGTGGCCTCTGCGGTGGCCTCGGGTCGGCGATGGTAGCCGTCCATCATGACCGGGCTGACGAAGATCTCCCCGACCTCGCCTGTCGGCAGCCGTTCGCCGGTCTCGTCGAGGATCAGGGTCGCCATCCCGGGGAACGGGCGCCCCGCCGTGCGTCCTCGCTCCGGGCACTCGCGATGGTCCACGAAGGTCGCGACGCCGAGCTCGGTGGCGCCGTAGAACTCGATGAGGGCGGTGGCCGGAAAGGTGTCGAGAACGGCGTGCATGGTCTCGGCGAGCAGGGGCGCGCCCGCCACCACGACAGAGCGCAGTCCCGTCCAGTCGTCCCGGTCTCCGGTCGCCGCCAGGTGTTGGCAGATCCGCTGCAGCATCACCGGCACGGCGAACCCGACGGTCGTGCACCGCTCCGCGCGCAGTGCCGCGACGGCTAGTTCGGGTGTGAACGTCTCCAGCACGACGACCGTGCCGCCGAAGAACAACTGGGCCAAGGAGAACAGCGCGGGCGCCTCGTGGAAGAGCGGCCCGGGGATGAGCATGACGTCATCGGGGCCGAATCCGAACCCGTCGTGGCAACGCCGGTGGTGGTCGACGAAGCCGCGGTGGCTCTGGACGCAGCCTTTCGGCGCACCGGTGGTCCCGGAGGTGTAGCACATGAAGAAGGCAGCCGCCGGGTCGATGCTGCCCGGCGGTTCGCCGGGGTCGGCCGACTCCAGCAACTCGCGGTACTCGCTCGACCCGAGCAGCAACTGCGCAGGCGCTGGGGTTCCGGCCGGCAGGGCGGCGGGCATTCCGGCCGCTGTCGGGTGCCGACCTTCGTCGACCAGCAGCAGCCGACAGCCGGAATCGGCCACGATGTACGCCAGTTCCGGTGCCGTCAGGGCGGGGTTGACCGGAACCCCGACCACTCCGGTCTTGGCCAACGCCAGGTACCAGGCCAGGTAGTCGGCGTGGTTGGTCAGGAACAGTCCGACCCGATCCCCGACGCCAAACCCGAGACCGCGCAGGGCGGCGGCGACCCGGTTGGTCCGCTCGTTCAGCATCCGCCAGGTCCAGCGGGCCCGCCCGCACACCAGGGCCAGTCCGTCCGGGTCCTGCTGCGCCTTCCACCGCAGCATCCCGCCCATTGTGCGGTCGTCGACGCTGCAGTACCGCGGGTCCGCGCCGGTCATGGTCAGTCCGGCACCCGGACCGCGTAGTTCGCGACCGCAACCGTGTCGCCCTCGTCGTCGGTGGCGGTGATCGCCACGACCGCGTAACTGCGTCCCGGTTCGCGGGGATGGAGTTCCCGGATGTTGCCGGTGCACCGCACCCGCGTGCCCACCTTCACCGGCTTGACGAGCTTGGACTCCATGCGGAAGACCGTGGCGCCCGCGGACCGCCACTGCCGGTCGATCAACGAGGCCATCATCGACATGGTGAGCATGCCGTGACCGGCGGTCTTCGGCGTGCCGAAGACCTGCGCACGGGTGTTCCACTCGATGTTGGTGTGCACCGGGTTGAAGTCCAGGTGCGCCAGCGCGGCACGGTCGATCACCTCCTGGGTGACCTGGTGCTCGACCGGCGGGAACTCCTGATCCAGCGTCAGATCCTGATAGTGCAGCGCAGTGTTCGACACGGTGTCCTCCTCACATGCTCGCATAGCGGACGAGTTCGGCACGCGTGGGCGGGATGATCAATCGGGTCCGCCACACTGCTTTGTGGTCGCCGGCCTCGTTGTGGAGATCGACGACGTCCTCGATGTAGGTCTTCCCGCGCCGGATCCACTTGTCCCGGTGGGTGATCGTCGCGCTGATCGTCTCGCCGACCACGAACGGCTCGTACAACTCGATGAACTGGCCCGGGTTGCGGGCTCCGGGGGAGCGCAACCAGGACCCGATGCCGGTGTCGATGCAGTAGAAGACCACCTGCACCACGAACAGCGGGTGCTGCCACAGTCCGCCGCGGCCGCGGGCGTACTCGGCGTCGAGGTACATCGGGTCGGTCTCCAAGCAGGACCGATTGAACGCGACGATGTCCTCCTCCTCGACGAGGAAGGTCCGCATCCCGGGCCCGGAATCGCCGACCCGGACCTCGTCCCAGGTCTCGTAGCGCTCGACACCCTGACGGAAGTCCCATTCGAAGTCGAACTGCTTCTTGGTCGTCGCCAACGGCTTGAGCCGGGCGATGTCCTCCGCACTCACAAGCGCTTTCCTTTCTCGCAGCGGATCACTCCGGCAGGTCCTTGGTGATGGTGATGGATCCGGCGTCGGTGCGAATGCGGCCGTTGTAGGTGCTCATCACGACCAGCCACTGATTCAGGGCGATGTCCTCGCCGAGTTCGTCGGCCACCTGTTCCAGGTCGACGTGGATGTCCTCGTTACTGATCACGTGCAGGTACGGCCCGCGGTCGACCACCTGCACCGGTTGGCCCGCAGTGAGCAGTGCCTCGACCGTCGCGTCCGCCTCGGGGCTCTTCATGAGCACCAGGCCGACTTCGTAGGCAGGTTCGGAGGTAGCGGTCGGCATCAGGCACCTACCTCTGCGTCGATGTGCAGGTCGGGCTGCGCGGAGAGCACGGCCTTCAGCAAATCGCTGAACTCGGCGGATCGTTGAGGGAACCTGGCGTGGACGGCGCCCAGCAGTTCGGTCGCCGCGACGACGGCAGGGGTCCAGGATTCGATCCAACCGCTGACGATCTCCCGATTGGCCGACGCCGACGGGACCTCGGCGGCAGTCACCATGCGGACCAGTTCCTCGGTCCAGGCACGGTTTCGCCGACGGTCGCGTTCGGTGGTGCGCACGATGGCCGGGGTGACCCCGTCCCCGTGCAACGGGGCGTGGCGGCCGATCAGCCTGCTGACCGCGGTCTCTGTCGCGATCGGGTCGAAGACGAGGTTGAGCACGACGGCGACCTCGGCCCAGTCGTCGGTGACGTGCATGAGGCGTTCGACCAGTTCGCGCAAGGGTTGATACACGGGATCGGTCAGCCACACCTCCTTGGCCCCCGCGTCGCTGAACGAGGGCATTGCCGTCTCAATGGCCAGCAGGTAATGGACGACGTCCTGCGCGTGGCGCAACCGGTCGAACGCCTCGAAGGTGAAGGCGGCGGACAGGGCGTCGGTCAAGCACTCGCGGGACGCGCTGAAGACCGCGCGGAACAGGCCCCACTCGACGAATGACCAGACCCGGTAGTGCCGGGCCATCTCCTGCAACCACACCGGGTCGAAGTCTTCGAAGGTGCCCTCGGCGACTGCGTCCTCGGTGGCCCGCTCGATGGAGCGCTCCTGCTCGGCCTGCAGCTTCGTGAACGTGCGTTGCCACAGCTGCGACGGGTCGCGGAAGTCGAACCAGTCCGGGTGCCGCAGCCGGGTGGACTCCACGCGCCACGCCGGTCGTCCCTCCGGCGTGCGCAGCATCCCCGGGTCGATGTCCCAACCACCGTCGATGCTCGGTTGGCCGTACAGGTTCACGGCCTCGTACTCCGAGACCCGGCGGCGGCGGGGGGTGATGTAGGTGAAGTCGCGCGGGGCTTTCGCGGTCGCGTCGGCGGCCATCCCTCAACCCTCCGATCCGTCGGTCGGGGCGGCCGAGTCGTCGGCTGCCCCCGCATTCTGGGCGGCCAGTACGCGCAACGGGTCGACGATCTCCACACCCAACTTCGCGATGTCGTCGATGGTCCACATGGGCTTGGTGTCGTCGACGTGCGGCTGCGCCACCAGGGTCCTGCCGTCGGCCCGGAGCAGACCGTTCTTGACGATGTACTCGTCCAGGCCCCAGCCGTCGAAGATCTCGTCGAAGGCGCGCATCTGCAGGTAACGCTCGGGGCAGTTGTCGAAGATCTCCTGGCACGGTTGCGAGCAGAACGCGTGCAGGCGGCCGGCGTGCTCGACCACGCGGGCGGTCGGCGCACCGGGATGCGGGAACACGGTGGGCATCGCGCAGACTCGGCACAGCGGTGGCGCTGCCGGGAAGGCCTGGAAGGGGATCATCCCCGCCTTCGGGTCCTGCAGGGCGCGGTAGCCCTCCCAGAACGAGCCGTAGATCGCGTGCCAGCCGGGGAACTGCTGCTCCATCCACTCCATGCCGCGCTCGTCCAGCCCGGGGAAGCGCCACCAGTGGAACGGCCAGGTGGCGGCACCGACCATGGCCGCGGTGTGCGGCAACCACTGCAACCGCTCGGCGGCGTGGGCGAAGTGCTTGGGGATCTTCAGACCGAAGCGCTCCAGCTTTGCGATGTAGCCGCTTACCCAGTCATCGACGATCCACTCCTGCCACTTCTCCACGTAGTTGATCCGTTGCGGGGTGAAGTACATGTACAGCGCGCCCAGCAACGGGTCGAGGAATGCGTGCTGGCACCAGAACGCCCGGTCGAAGGCCTCCTGCGCCAGCGGCAGGTTCTCGTCGACGCTGAGCACCGCTGCCAGTGTCGAGTACCCGTTGGCCATGTGCCGGGCCTCATCGGACTGGATCGACAGGAAGACCCCGGGCGTCACATCGTCGCCGTTGAACGCGGCGACCTCGGTCAGGGGCACGAACAAGGGGTTCGTGTAAGCGGTCTCGGTGACCACCGACAGCGTGATCGCACTCTCGATCGGGTCGTTCACGAAGTAGTTCTCGAAGCAGCACCGCGAGGCGCGGCCGAACACGTTCGACCCGCGCACGCGCATGCCGCGGTCGAAGCCTTCGGAATCCTCGGCGTGGCGGGCGAAGTGCCGCAGCAGGTACAACTCCTGATTGACGTGCCGCTGCTCGTCCAACGCCTGAGTGAGATAGCCCTGGCGCAACTCAGGGTTGTCGACCGTCTCGACCAGTTGCGCCATGTTCTTCATCGCGCCGTACTCGGCATAGACGAGCATGGGCAGGACGAGCTTCAGCGCCTCCATCCAGCCCCGATCGGACCGGGCTGCGGCGCCGGTGCGCGAGAGCACATCCTCGAGGGCCCCGTACTGGCGCTCGTCCTTCTCCTGCTCCATGGACAGGTACTCGCGCACCAAGGTCCGGAACGGATCCTTGGTCTTGCCAGGGATCTTGAACTTCGTCGGGTACCGGGTGGAACCGGGCACGTAGCTCGGCGCCCAGTCGAAGTCCTTGATGCGGTCATGGGCCAGGACGGCCGTCGTCATCGCAGCATCCTCACGATCTCCGCCCGGCCGGCCCGACCGGAAAGTCGGAGGTACCGGCACGGAGGGGGTTGACCTGCTCGGGCGCTCTCTCACCTACGGGGGACTGCGGCGCAGCGCAGGGCGATCGTAGGTCGGGCACAACGGTCGCGGGTGTGCCAAGTTGACGCACCTGTGCCGCCCGCCAGCGCCTTGTCGCCCAGCTGCGGACGGCAGCGGGAAGTTGTGTCAGGTTGACACAGCGGACTGCACTGCGCAGGCGTACTGTGACTGTGCCCGTGGCACAGGCGCGCCCATCCGAGCGGGCCCGAGTACCTCCGAAATCCTGGGGGACGAGCGAGATGGCCGACCCGTCCGAGACCAGCCTGAACGGTCTGCTGCCCGGGGCACGGGATCGGCTGCGGGCGCTGGTGGACGGGCGCCTGCTACGGCCTGACATCGAGAGATCGTGGCGGCGGGCGATCGACAGCGGCCTGGAACCCGGCGTCGACCTGTCGACATTGAGTGTCGCGGACATCGACCGACAGAGCCGACTGGCCGTGGCCGCCAAGCCAGTGCTCGACCAACTGTCCGACGACTTCGACGGCACCACGTACTGCCTCGCGTTGGCTGATCACCGCGCCCGCATCATCGAACGCCGATTCGGCGAGATGCAGATCGGGACCATGCTGGACCGTCTCGGCATGGTTCCTGGTGCGGAGTTCCGCGAGGAGAACTCGGGCACGAACTCGATCGCCACGGTCGTCGCCCTGGGCAAGCCGCTCACCGTGACCGGTGACGAGCACTACGTCGACGCGCTGCGCAACTTCTCCTGTTACGGACACCCGATCCTCAACCCGGTGACACAGGCGTTGGAAGGCGTCCTGGACATCTCCTGCCCCGTGGGCACGGGCAACCCCTTGATCCGGCCGCTGCTGGTCCGATCGGTTCGCGAGATCGAGCAACGACTGCTCGAATACGCCTGTGCGGCCGACCAACGGATGCTGGACGTGTACCGGACCGCCACGCAACGGCGCGGTCGACCGGTTCTGGTCCTCGGCGACACGGCGGTCCTGGCCAACCCGGCGGCGATGGAGATCTTCGACGCCGTCGACCAGGCCGCGTTCCGCGAACTTGCCAACTCCGCCCCTGCGCACGACCGGCGCACCCACACCCTGGTGCTGTCCTCCGGCGCCCGGGTGCGGGTCGAGGTCCGGCGCATCGACGGGACCGGTCGGGTGCTGTTCGAGTTCGAGCGGTTGGACGAGCACGGACCGCCGGCCCGCCGTGCGGGATTCTGTGCCCCAGTCGAGGATCTCGTCCGTTCCCTGGAGCAGGCGCGCACCCGACGCCTGCCGGTCCTGGTGTGCGGTGAGCCGGGTACCGGGCGCACCACGCTGATCCGCGAACTCGCCGCCTCCCATCCGCCGGCCGTGATCGAGGGATCCGACGTGGTCAACCTCGGCGAGTCCGCGTGGCTGGAGAAGTTCCGCGACCTCGTCTCCGGTGAATCTCTCGTGGTCGTCGAGGACCTGCAGCTGGTGCCGCCTGCCGCAGTGCGCAATCTGCTGTCCCTGCTGGAGCAGGACGCGGTCTGGTTCGCGTTGACGACGGCCCCTACCAGTCAGCCGTCGGGCGAGCACGCCATGCTGATGGCGCACTGCCCGGTGCGGATCGATCTTCCGCCGTTGCGGTCCCGGTTGCCCGAACTCGGGCGCTTGATCCACGACCTGGTCGGGCACCTGTGCCCGGGTTCGACGGTGCGGTTCCTACCGCAGACCGTCGAGGTGCTCGCCGCGCACCAGTGGCCGGGTAACCTGCGGGAACTGGAGAACGTGCTGCGCAACGTCCTGCGCAACCGGTCGGCCGGCGACATAATCCCGACCGATCTGCCGCTGGAGTACCGCGGTGGGGTCCGGGCCAGACGGCTGACCACGGTCCAGCAGTTGGAGCACGACGCGATCATCGCGGCTCTTGATGCCTGCCGCGGCAACAAGGTCGCGGCTGCCGAACGCCTGGGCATGAGCCGGTCCACGCTGTACCGGCGCATCCGCACCCTCGGCGTTCCGGACGCCTGACCTTCGGTGACCGCCGTCGGCGGACGAGATCGGCCGGCCGAGTCGAAGCTCGGCCGGCCGGTGCGCTCAACTCGAACCGATCACTTCCATGTGTGATCGCGCTTCGCGCTCAACACATGTTCAATCGCCTCGGGAGAAAAAGCTCGTTCCTCGCTTTTCTCCGCTCGGCTCATTTCCATGTGTAGATGACGTATTGACTGTCGTCGGGGCTGAATCCGTTCGGCGAGCCGTCGGGGTTCGAGACGGTGTTCGTGGACGTGTACTTGTACATGAACTCGCGGCCCTGACCCCATTCCTTGTTCCAGTTGTCGCCGGTGCGCTCGCCCTGCGACCAGCTGAACCGTTGGTCCAACGAGCTGTCGGACCGGTAGACGTCACCGTTGCCCAACTGCGCCATGAGCCGGTCGCGGGTCAGGTTGGGGCCGATCGCCTTGGCGGCCAGGGCGAAGATGTTCGCGCCCACATAGCCGGCCTGGACGATGTGGTGGTTGATGCCGCGGTTGCCGCGGGCGTACTTGTTCATGGTTGCGATGAACTCCGGGCCCCACAGCTTGTACGTGGTGTTGGTCCAGTAGCGGTTCACCGGCCACTGTCCGAACAGTGAGCCCAGGACCTCGGCTGCCAGGTGGTTACCCGAGATTCCCTTCGGCGGGTAGTAGCCCTGCTGCGCGGCTTCCACGATGAACTTCGCGATCGTCGCCGGGTTGATCACGTAGTGGATGATGTGCTCCGGCGCCGCCGCGCGCATCGCCAGCACGTACGCCGACATCGAGGTCTCCGAGATGGAGACGTCCGCACGCTTGACCATCTTGGCGCCTGCCGTGTCCATGACCCGCTGGACCTGGTTGCAGGCCAGCTGCATCTCCGGCGAGGTGAGGCAGATCAGCCCGTAGGTCTTCGGCTTGATGACATTGGCCGCCCAGTGCGCCCCGGCCATGGCCTCGTGGATCATCGACATGTGGGTCGGGAACATGAACGGGTCCTGCCACTCGGTCTGCGAGTAGGCCCAGATCCCGACCACGGGGATGTGGTACTGCTTCAGATCGTCGTGGATCGACGCGCTCGCCCAGGTCGAGTAGGTGAGGAAGGAGAAGATTCGGTCGACGCCGACCAGCTTCTTGATGCACGCCTTCGACCGGGCCACCTCGCCCGGCCCGTCGTCGCAGTCGATCACGGACATGCGCCGGCCGAGCACCCCGCCACGGTCGTTGATCGCCGACAGGGCACCGCGCACCCCGTTGATCATCGGGGTGATCAGCACGTTGCCCAGGGCCATGCCGTGCATGTTCACGGTGCCCAGGGTTATGGACTGCTTGGTGATCCCGACGTCGGTGGCCCCGTTGGCCTGGTCGTAGATCTTCTGGTTGGCCGCCTGCTGTGCCGCGTTGGTGTCGATGCTGTGCACCTGGTCGGCTGCGGCGGCACTTACGGCGGCCTGCGCCGCCTTCGGGGAAGCTGCCTCGGACTTCTTGGCCGGAGCCCCGGCCGACTTGGCGACCGCCGGCTTGGCCGCCGACTTGACCGGGGCGGTCGCCGGCTTCGTGTCGGTCTTGGTGCCGGTGGCCGGTGCGGATTTCGCGGCCGTGGTGGTCGTGGCGGCGGCCGCAGCGGGCTGGGGAGCGGTAGCTGCTGCCGGGGCCGCGTTCGTGGTGGATGCAGGTGCTGCGGGGGCGGCGGCCTGTTGCGCCACGTTGTTGCCGGAACTTCCACCGCAGGCGGCCAGCATCAGCGCCATGCTGGCAATCACCGGTACGGCGGTCGAAGCTTGCTTCCGCATTCCTTTCCTGCCGAGATTCATCCTTACTCCCTGCTCGTCGGGCGCGATGCACTGGGGTTGCGCGCAACATTAGGAAGAAAAGCCCGATGTGAGGTGCGTCAACTTGACACATCCCGGCCAGGGTGTTCAGAGACAAATCCGCAGGTCAGTGCCTCGTGTTCGGATTGCGGGGGCGCGGTGGTCCGCCGCGGTCGCGGAAGGGCGTGGCCCCGTAGTTGCTTGCAGTTGCAGTTCGCTCCAGTTCGGGCCCGGCCGTCCAGGTACCTCATCGGGTCTGACCTGCGCGGATGACTCCGACGACCTACCCCGAACCCCACCTGTCGGAGCTTGAACCTCGCTTCCCGCAAGGCAGCACGGGTTCGAATCCCGTCCCGGGCACGCGTGCGTCGACCTCGCGGAGGAAGCGCGCGGGTTCCGGACCTCAGTTGAGCCGGCCCGATCCGGGCTCGATGAACCGGAGCTTGTCGGGGTTGGCGACAGCGCGAATGCCGGTGACCGTCCCGACCTCGCCGACCTCGACGGAGATCAGTGCGAGCGGGCGGTCCGGGCCGGACAGCAGGATGCCGGTGCCGGCGTTGACCTCGATCAGTTCGGCGCGCATGTCCTCGGGCCGGATGCCTTGGTAGCCGCGGCCTCGGACCCCGACCAGCCACGCAGCGACCTTCGCTGCGCCGTGAATGGGGCGCAGGGCCGCACGGACCTTGCCGCCGCCGTCGGTCCACAGCGTGACGTCGGGGGCGAGAACTTCCAGCAACTCGTTCAGGTCACCACCGAGGGCGGCGGCGAGGAACTTCTCGGTGGCCGCGCGGCGTTCGTCCGGCCCGGGTCGAAAGCGCGGGCGGCGGGCCTGGACGTGCTCGCGGGCGCGGTGGCCCAGTTGCCGGACCGAGGCCTCGGAACGGTCCACCGCGTCGGCGATCTCGTTGTACCCGAAGCCGAACACCTCCCGCAGCACGAACACGGCGCGCTCCAAGGGGGTCAGCGTCTCCAGCACCACCAGCATCGCCATCGACACCGAATCGGCCAGCACCGAGTGCTCGGCGACGTCCGGGTCGGTGAGGACCGGCTCGGGCAACCACGGACCGACGTAGGTCTCGCGCTGCACGCGCGCCGAACGCAGCCGGTCGACGGCCAGATTGGTCGCGATGCGCACCAGGTAGGCCTTCACGTCGGCCACTGCGCGTCGCTCGGCCGTCGACCATTTCAACCACGAGTCCTGGACCACGTCCTCGGCGTCGCTTGCCGTGCCGAGGATTCGGTAGGCCACCGCGAACAGCAACCTGCGGTGGGCCAGGAAACTCGCCTCGGCGTCCACGTCGGCGCCGCGCCCGTCGGGGTCGACCGTCATCCGAGACCCCGCGTGGCCGAACCGCCACGAGGCAGCGGGATCGGCCCGCCGTACCGACTGATGAACTTGAAGCCCGGCAACGGCAAGGCGCAGAAGGCCTCCTTGTAGGTCACCGCGCGGCGGCCGGTCAACACGGCTCGCCGCGGGCGTTCGTCGGGGCGGGTGAACTGGATGACCGCGTCGTGGCGGCCGAGGCTGACCGGTTGGTGGACGTAGCCGTACCGGAACGGTCGCGGCTTGCCGCCGCGGAGCTCCCGCGCGATCGAGTCCGCGGCGTGGATCGCGCTCGGGACCGCCGCGCCGCAGGTGCCGTGCATGGTGCCCCAGTTCTGCTCGATCACGGCGGCATCACCAACGGCGTAGACGTTTGTGTGCGAGACCGACCGCAGGTAGGCGTCGGTCACGATCCGCCCGCGCTCGTCAACGGCCATCCCGGCCTCGCCGGCCACCGTGGACGCCCGGACGCCGCAGGTCCACAGCACCGCGTCGGCATCGAGCACCTCCCCACCGGCGAGTTCGACCGCCGCCGGCAGCACCTTGGTCACCTCGGCACCGACACGGACCGCCACACCGAGGCGTTCGAGCGCGGCCTCGACGTAGGACCGGGCCTTGGCGCCCATCATCGCCCCGGGCCCCTGCCCGCCCACCAGGACCACCCGCACGTCGGGATAGGACTCGGCGATCTCCGCCGCCGATTCCACGCCGGTCAACCCGGCGCCGACCACCACCACGCTGCCCGCCGCCGGCGCGGCCAGGTGCTCCGCGAGCCGGACTGCGCACGACGCGTCGTCGAATGTGTAGGCGTGTTCGGCGACACCGGGAACTGACTGGGTGTCAGTCACACCCCCCAGCGCGTAGACCAACCGGTCGTAGGCAAGGACCCGGCCGCCGTCCAGAGCCACCGCCCCTGCCGCCGCGTCGACGCCGGTCACCCAGCCCTGGACGAACTCGACACCCGAACCGTGCAGCATCTCCGGGATCTGCAGGTCGGCCAGGTCCTGACCGGTGGCCGTCTGGTGCAGCCGCACCCGTTCGGTGAACCGGGTCACCGGGTTCACCAGGGTCACGCGGACGTCGGCGCGCCGGGTTCGCCTGGCCAGGCGAAGCGCGGCCGTCATGCCGGCGTAGCCGGCGCCCAGCACAAGCACTCGGTGCTCGCTCATCTCGATCATCCTCCCGCTCTGCGCCCGATATTCGGAGCGTCGAGACAAGGGACGGATCGGGGTCGTGGTTCGTGACATCAGCATCGTGTGGCGGGGGTCACAAACAGCGCAGGACCGTCGGCTCAGTTCGTCCTGCGGTAGCGGATGTGGGTCGTCAGTGGTGAGTGCAGGACCTCGACAGGTTCGAAGCCGAAATTCTCGACCCCGTCGAAGATCCGCTCACCGGAGCCGAGCAGTACCGGGGCGATGTCCAGGGTGAGTTCGTCGATGACGCCGGCAGCCAACCCCTGCCGGACGACCGAGGCGCCACCGGCGATGTCGACGCCGTCGCCGGCGGCGACCTCGAGGGCTGCGGCGTAGGCGGCGTCGAAGCCGTCGGTGACGAAGTGGAACGTGGTGCCGCCCTGCAGCTGGATCGGGTCGCGGGCTTGATGGGTGAGCACGAACACCGGCGCGTGATACGGCGGTTCGGCGCCCCACCACCCGGTCCAGTCCAGGTCCCAGGGTCCGCGGCCGGGCCCGAACATGTTGCGGCCCATGACGTAGGCACCACGCGGGCGCAGCAGCCAGTCCCGCGCCGTCACGTCCGCGGCGGTGGCCCGCGGATCACCGATGTGCCAACCGTGCAGTTCCAACCCGCGCCGCCCGATCGGGTCCTGCAGACTCTGATCGGGACCGGCAACGAAACCGTCCAACGAGATCGACATGTGGCACGTGGTTGCCCGCACGCATCCCCCAGATCCGCGACCCCCGACGACCAGCCCAACGTTAGCGACCAACGCGACAGACCCGCCGTCCGCTACCGCAACGATGCGGGCTCTCCCTGCCTCGCCGACATGGTGGTGGGACCTTATCCTCGGGGCCATGACGATTCGCCGCATGGACAACGTCGGCATCGTCGTCGACGACCTCGACGCCGCCGTCGCGTTCTTCACCGAACTGGGCATGGAACTGGAAGGCCGAACGCCGATCGAAGGAAGCTGGGCCGGCAACGTCGTCGGGCTGCACGACATGCGGAGCGAGATCGCGATGATGCGGATCCCGAACGCCCCGGGCCGGCTGGAACTGGCGAAGTACCACAACCCGAAGGCGATCACCCCCGACCCGGCGATCGCCCCGGCGAACACGTTGGGCCTGCACCGCGTCATGTTCGCCGTCGACAACCTCGAGGACACCCTGGCCCGGCTCCGCCCCCACGGCGCCGAACTCCTCGGCGCGGTAACGCGCTACGAGGACAGCTACCTGCTCTGCTATCTCCGCGGCCCGGCCGGAATCATCCTCGCCCTGGCCCAGCAACTCACCTGACACGGCGTCAGGACCGGGACCGACGGCCTTGCCTCAGGCGACCGCCGCGCCGTTGCGCAGTGCGGCGGCTTCGATCAAGTCCGCCGACCGGCACTGGCCGGGTCGATCCTCACGCAGCAACGCACCGGTTCGGGCTGCGGCCCGCACCGTTGTCGGCTCCAGAGCCGATGTCAGTGCTGCACACAATGTTGAGACCGACAAATTCTTGAAGCACAAGTGGACCCCTGCGCCCAGTTGCTCGACCCGGCTGCCCCAGAACGGCTGGTCGAAGAACACTGAACAGACCACCGTCGGTGCGCCCACCGTCAGCCCGGCCGCCGTGGTGCCCGCGCCGCCGTGATGAACGACGGCACGGCAATGCGGGAACACCTGATCGTGATCGACCTTGCCGACGACCCGCAGCCGATCGTCGGAGGTGGCCGCGACCGAGCTCCATCCCGAGCTGAGCACGATCCGAATTCCCAACCTCTCGGCGGAGGTTCGGACGACGTCGAGGACGCGCTCATCCGCGACCGGCATGCTGCCGAAACCCACGTACACCGGGCTCTCGCCCGAGCCGATCCACTTGACGAGATCGTCGTCCAACGCGGCGTCCCCGAGCGCCTGGTGCAACTCCGGACGGAGCGAGAAGAAGCCGACGACGGGCGTCGAAGCCCGAGCGGGCAGCTTCGGCACCACGACGGGACTGAATGCCTGCAACGTCTGATCCCCGCGGCGGGCCATCCGTACGGCCGTTGCGCGCCAGGTCGGCCCCATTCCCAGCCGGCGTCGCAAGCCGTGCGGATCACCGCCAAATTTCGCCCAGCACAGGCTCTGGAACAGGTGACCGCCGGCCAGGTTCAGGAATCCGGGAAGGGAACGGCCCGTGACCACCGGAGGTAGATAGGCGCTCGAGGGTCGGTAGGGAGCGAAATGAACCGCGAAGAACGGCACCCCGGCGGCTTCCGCGCACGACAGCACAATGTCGTCGGCGAACACGCCCGCGATCATCACCTCGGCGTCCGCGCAGACCTTGGGGATGTCCTCGATCAGTTGTGGTCCGGCTTCGCGCGCCATTGCCTCCATCCGTCGGCCCAGCGCCCGGAAGTCCCTCGACGCCAGCCACTCCCGGGCCTCCGGTACCTCGAGCACGGGTCGGATGTCGGGCCCGATGCTCTCCGTGCGCAGGCCCGCGGAAATGCCCATCCAGACGAGGTCCGGTGGCACACCGAGGGTCACCTCGTGACCGCGCGTGCGCAGTTCGTCGGCCAGCACCATCATCGGCTGCACGTCGCCGCGCGAACCCATCGCCACGACAGAGATACGCATGTTCACCTCGCAAGCAGTTGTGGGATGTCAGACGTCCTCGCGGAGCAACCGGTACGAGGCCCCGGCGAACAGCGCGCCCGCCCACGCGACCGAGACGATCAATGCGGCGGCCCGCGACCCGATGTGCCATCCGTGCGGATCGGCCCAGATCGCCTCGCCGGCCTCGGCCGGCAGGTAGGGCCCGATCCACCGTGCGCCGGCTTGGGGCAGCAACTGGACCAGGAGGGGCAGAGCGAAGAAGATCCCGACCAGCGCGCTGATGGCGGCGGCGGTGGTGCGCAGCAGGCTTCCCAGGGCGAGCCCGATCACGCCGAGCAGCATCATGTACAGCGTGGCCTGGAACCCGGCCGTCCACAGCTCCCGATCGGTCGGGTCGACCGCCCAGCCCTGCGCCCGCAGTTCGGCCACCCCGACGAGCATCGCGGTCGGAGTGCAGACCACGGCGATCGCGGCGACGACGCCAACCACCACCAGCAATTTGGCCCACAGCACCGGCATCCGAGTCGGCACCACGGTCAACGTGGAGCGGATCAGCCCGCTGGCGTACTCCGCCGTGATCACCAGCACCCCCAGGACGCCCACGGCCAGTGGGGCCAGCCGGATACCGACGAGCAGGACGACCCCGGGGTCCAGCGGTGCCGTCCCGGAGCCGTCCGGAGCAGCGCCCGCCGTGGCAGCCGCCATCGGGGCCAGCCCGACCACACAGGCCGTGGCCACCGCCGGGCCGATCCGACTGGACCGCAGCGAGGCGAACTTCGTCCACTCCGAGCAGATCACCCGCCACTGGGTACTACCCAGCCCGGAAGCGCGGGTTCGCACCCGCGTCGCGACGGGGGCTGCCTCGCGCGCAGCACGCAACGACGATGCCGCCCGCGCGGAGAACCGGCGCGGCCCTGCCCCAGCTCGTGACAGAGGTCCCCACCCCGCCTTCACGAGGCAGCCCACCCCGAGGGCCTCGCACGCGAGTCCGTAGGCGGACCACATGCCCGCGGGCTCGCCGACGACCACCAGCGTGGCGGCGGCGATGAGCGCGACGCCGTACCCGGCCAGCATCAGGTTCGCCCTGGTCGCCTTGTCGCCGGAGAGCGCGGCCTGCGTTCGGCTCATCGGGTGGCCGAGCCGACCAGCCCAGGGGCAGCGCTCTGCGCCGCCGACCGGAACTCGACCGAGTGGCTGGTCAGCTCCAAGAACGCCTCCTCGAGCGAGACCTGTGCGACGCGCAGTTCGTGGACCCGAAGTCCGTGCTGCCAGGCGAGATCCCCGATCTGCTCGGGGCTTCGCCCGCGAACGGCCAACACGCCGGGGGCCGTCGGTGTGACGCTCACCGCGGCGCCGGCGAGCAGAGCAGCCAGCCGCGGACCGTCCGGTGTACGCACCAGCACGTGCTCGGGAGCGGCGCGAGCGACGAACTCCTCGACGGTGGTGTCGGCAATGAGGCGACCGCCGCCGATCACGATCAACCGGTCGGCCGTCAGAGCCATTTCCGAGAGCAGGTGGGAGGAGACGAACACGGCCCGACCGGCCGCCGCGAGCTTGCGCAACAGGTTGCGGATCCACCGGATGCCCTCGGGGTCCAGGCCGTTGCCCGGCTCGTCGAGCATCACGGTCGCCGGGTCGCCGAGCAGTGCCGCGGCGATGCCCAGGCGCTGAACCGTGCCGAGCGACAGGGCGCCAGCGGCCATGTGGGCAACCTGGGTCAGCCCCACCAGTTCGAGGACCTCATCGACCCGTGCCCGGCCGATCCCGTTGGTCTGGGCCAGCGCACGCAGGTGGTCCACCGCGGAACGCGCCGGGTGTACCGCATTCGCCTCCAGCAGGACGCCCATCTCCGTCATCGGCGCGGCAGCGCGGCGATATTGATTTCCGTTGACTCGCACCCAGCCGGACGTCGGGCGGTCCAGGCCCGCGATCATCCGCATCGTGGTCGACTTCCCCGCCCCGTTCGGGCCGAGGAAGCCGGTCACGATCCCGGGCGGCACGGTGAACGACAGACCGGCGACCGCCGCCTTGTCCCCGTAACGCTTCGACAGGTTCTGGACCTCGATCAAACCTGCTCCATCGATGCGGCGGTCCGGGACCGCGTTTCGATGTGGGCGCCTGCGACGTCGAGGTCGGGCACCGGCGTGCCGACCGCCGTCCGCACGGCCGCGAGCACGAGCAGTTCGGCCAGTGCCCGGTGCAGCCCGTCGAGGAACTCGCGTGGCTCACCGATCCCGGCCTCGGAGCTGGCCACCGACACGAGGAGCCGATCCGGGTAGCTGGTGAGCACCACGATCGGCCCGGTGCTCCCGCCGTTCGCCGGCCCGACGACGTACCCGCCCTCGATCGGGACCCCGGCCAGGGAACCTGTCGGGCGCACCACGCGCAGGTGGGACACGATGATGTTCGACCGCGCCGTGGGCGTCCTGCGTTCGTTTCGCCTCTGCCGTCGGAGAATCGCGTCGAGCAGCGGGGGCGGGATCTGGTCCAGCCACTCGCCGATCAACTCCGGCCCGCCTGCCACCAGCAGCTGTTTCGCCCGCGCGGTGACGGCGCCGATGGTGATCAGCCGTTCCCAGGGGTCCGCGACGTCGGTGGCAAGAGTGGTGGTCAGGAACGCGACCCGGTTGCCGAACGTGCGCGGTGCCGCGCCTGCTCGGTCCAGGCCGAACGGCACGCTCACGACCAGGGACCGTGTGGGAAGGCAGTCGCGCGCGGACAGATAGGCCCGCAGCGCCTCGGCCACGAGTGAAAGCACGACCTCGTTGATCGTGACGCCGGCGGCCTCCTTGACCCGCATCAGATCCGGGATCGCCAGGCTGGTCCGGGCGAAGGTGCGCCGGCCGGCCGAGTCCTCGTTGAGGATGCAGAACGGGGTGTCCTTGGGATCGGGCGGCACGATCGGTGACGCCGCGGTCTCGGCCTTCGCGGCGGCAGCGACGGTTCGGCTCGTGCGGAGCAGGGCGGGCAGGCGTCGGGCCGTACGTGCCTGGTGGGCCAAGCCCTCCCCGACCAGCTGCCCGATGCGCGGCGCTCGCCCCGGTTGCGGGGCTGACCCCACGTCAGATCCCATCTCGCCGAGCAGGATCCGGATTGTGTTCAGGAGAGCGAACCCGTCGGCGACGCAGTGATGGATGGTGAGTAGGACCGCCTGTCGGCCGTCCTGCAGGCCGTGGACCAGCGTCAGCCGCCACAGCGGGCGCCGGCTGTCGAGGCGACGGCCGGCCTGATCGGCGCAGTACGCGTCGAGCGCCTCCGCGGTGCCGGGGGGCGGCAGGACGTGTTCGTCGATGTGATCGGCGACGCTGAACGCGGGATCGAGGACGTACACGGGTTGGCTGAGACCGAACGGAACTGCCACCACGCGCGAGCGGAATGCCGGCAGCGCGTCCAGCCGGTCGGCGACGTGGCGGCGCAGCCGGTCGACGTCCAGTGGGGCGGTCGTGGAGTCCCCGCCCGGTCCCGGCCGCAGCTGCCAGAGCATCATCACGTTCATCGGCGCCTCGTCGGTCTCGACGGCACGCAAGGCGTTGTCCAGGCCCGTCAGCCGCTGGGCCGGCGGCCGGCCGGCAGGAGGCAACATCAGCAGGAGCAGACAGCAGGCCAGCAGCAGCACCGCCAGGGCCAGCCGTCCGACCTGATGTTCACCGCGCCCGAAATCCGCGGCGGCGATGGTGATCAGGACGGCAGCGTCGGTCGCGAGAGCGCCAATCACCAGCGCCCAGAACCGATCCATCCGAGCCCCGGCCGGGGCGACCAGCGCCCACAACGCGGCACCGCCGAGGGCGGCAGGCGGGCCCCACCAGGGAAACATCCAACCCGGGCGCCCGTGGTGGAGCCAGAACTGCGACTCGAGAACACCGGCGATCAGGCAGGCCACCAGCCAGGCTGTCTGTACCTGGAGCCGTGAGGGCTTCCGCAGACCGGTGCTCATGCCACCGCTACCAATGCCATGGCCTCGATGTACCGCGCGGCCGCGACGGCACCACCTGCTGCCTGGAAGGACTCCCCGACGTGCTGGGCGCACTTGCGGTGGAGCGGGTCGTCCAGGACACGGTCCAGGGCCTGTCCGAGGCGCTCGCTGGTGATGCGCCCGAACGGCACCCGGACGCCGGCGCCCGCGGTTACCACCTGGTTCGCGATTACCGGCTGGTCGTCGCACATCGGCGCCACCACCAGGGGCACGCCGTAGCGGAGCGCCTCGCAGACGGTGTTGTGCCCCGCGTGGCAGACGACCGCCGAGCAGTAGGGCATGAGCTCGAGCTGCGGGACGGCCGGCAGCACCAGCACGTCGGCGGTGGCAGGCCGGCGCCCGAGGAGGCGGCTGGGGTCGACGATCACGCCTTGCAGCCGTGCCGAGCGCTCGGACAATGCCTCCAGAGCAGTGGTCAGGAACCTTGACCCGGCGCCCGGGTTGGCTGTGCCGAGGCTGACCAGCGCGAGCTTGCGATTGCGATCGCGCCATTGCCAGGGAAAGCCGCCGAGCGTGGGCCTGGCTTCGATCGACGGGCCCACGAAGCGGATCGGCCCGCACTGCACCCGTGGCGAACCGGCGAGCTCCGGCGAGGTGAACGCGATGATGAGGTGCGGGGAGAACCTCGGGTCCACGCCGTCGGCGGCGGCGCCGGTCCGGGTCCGCAGTTCGGCGAAGAGTTCGGTCACCCAGGCGTCGAGGAGCGGCACACTGTCCAGCGGGCCGGTGAACTCCGCCGACGTGGTCGCCGAGGTCACCCACGGCAGACCGAGCCGCTCGGCCACCAGGGCGCCCGCCACGGTCTGCTGATCGACGATCAGGACGTCGGGTTGGAACTGCTCGACCGCGGCGAGGACGCCTGGCGTCATCATCTCGCCCAGGGGGATCAGGAACTCCTGCCAGAGGAACTGGAAAGCGGCAAGACCGCGCTGGCCCGCCGGGCGCTGGAGCAGCTCACCGGAGGAGTCGCGGGGCACCGCGCAGTCGAAGACCCGGGCCCTCGGGCCTGCGAGCCGCTCGACGATCTCCGGCATGCCGGCCCAGGCGACCGTGTGCCCGCGCGCGACCAGCTCCGCGGCTACTCCGAGGGTGGGGTTGATGTGCCCGACCAGGGGCGGCACCACGGTCAGGAACCGACTCATGAGGCCCGCCGGTCTGCGGCGTGGGCCGTCGGCGAGACCGCGACGCCTTGCTCGGCCAACCAGTCCAGGATGAGCGCGCAGATCTGTTCCGGCGCCTCGGCCAGCACGAAGTGTTCCTGATCCGGGACGATGGCGCTGCGGCAGTCGGGCAGCGCCTTCTCCATCTCGGCGGCCAGGCCGACCATCTCGGAATTCGCGCCGTAGACAGCGAACACCGGGCACTGGATGCGACCGAAGTCCTCCGGTGCGAGGATCTCGCCGCTGGCCGGGATGTCGTCGGCCAGCGAGGTGGTGGTCAGGAACCGGGCCGCTGTGCGGGCCAGCCGTGCCATGTGGGGGCCGTAGGTGGCGGAGATCTCCGCGATGCTCTCCTCGAGCACCAACTCCGTCCTGCCGCGCGTCAGGTTGGCGACCATCTTGACCATCCAGTCCGAAGTCGCCGGTTCGGATTCGATCGCGAAGATGCTGGCAACCCGCTCCGGGCGCCGCGCGGCCAGGCCGAACACGACTGCCCCGCCGAAGCAGTTGCCGACCAGGTGGACGGGGCCGGCGACACCGAGTTCGTCGAGCAGTGCTTCGAGGTCGTCGATGAATCGTTCGAGCTGGTAGCCCGACGTCGGCCGGCTGGAGCGTCCGTGGCCGCGCTGGTCGTACATCACGACGTCGAGGCCCGCTTGGGCCAACACTGGAGCGATCGTGAAGTAGTAGCTCGCCAAGCTGTCCGCGGGCAGGCCGTGCACGAGCACCACCGGTGGACCCTCGTGCGGGCGCATGCGCTCCACGTGGAAACGCACCTCGTTGATCTCATGGAATGTCATCGAAGGATCGCCTCCGCCGGCGCCAGGTGATCGGTGACGTGGTCGGCCAACTGACCCACCGTCAGGGCCATGAGCTCGGGGAGTTTCTTGCCCGCGACGAACTCGGCCAGGTTGATCTGCTCACCCCATCGGTCGTGCAGCATCACCGCGAGACTGACCAGGTCGATGCTCTCCAATTCGAGGTCGTCGAGGAACAACGTGTCCCTGGTGATCTCGACCTGGAACGGACCGAGGTCGGCGAGTATCTGCGAGAGCATCTCCGAGATCTCGACGAGGACCCGGTCGCTGGTGGGGTGAGGGGTCATGCTGTGGCCATCCTCTCGCGGTGGTGGCGGTACTCGATTTCCGCTGTCGTGGGTGCTTCGGCAGCCAGAGCCACGACATAGTCGCGTGGGGGCAGCCCGGGCCGGTTGGTGAGGCGGTGCAAATCAACCCGATGGTTCAGACGCTTGCCTGACTGATCGTCAGAAAGCGCGACCCAGATCTCGCGCTCGGCCGCCGAGACGACGGCGAAGTCCCGTGGACGGCCCTGAAGCCCCGTTCCGTGCGCTTTGGCAACCGCCTCCTTCGCCGTCCAGAAGCGGGTGAACCAGAGTTCGGGTGAATCCCCGGCCGCGACGCAGGTCGCCAGCAGTTCGCGCTCCGCGGGGCACAGTGCGAATTCGACCGTGTCCGTCGGGCGCGGGCAGACCTCCTCGACATCGATGCCCACGCCCCAGCCCTGTCCCGGACGAACGACGGCAACGGCGGCCTCGGCGCAGTGCGCGATGGAAACCTCGAGGCGGGGGAGCACCCGGCCGTGCATCCCTTGCACCCAGGGCTTTCCGTGCTCGTCGTTACCCACAGCGATCTCGGCCGGCCACACCGCGCCGGCGCCGTCGGCCCAGAGCAGGTGGCGCACCGCGTCCTTGGCGGCCAGCCGACCGAGCACCCAGCCCCGGCGCCCGCGGGGCGGCCGCCGGTCGTAGGTCTCCCGCTCGGCTGTGCCCAGGTAGGCGCGCATCACGAGGTCCCGGGTGGCGAGGTCGGGCCAGAGGTCCTGCACCAACACCCACCCCCCGGGCTGGATCGCGCCGTGCGCGGTCGTCTCCACGCGGCGATAGACCGCATGGGTTAGCGGGTCGGAGTCGAACCGGCGGTCGCGCCAGGCCGACACCTGCGCCCAGACGACCTGCCCGCCCCCGGGCCCCGGCAGGGACAGCTGGACGTCGGCCGCCACTGTCTTCTCGGTCAGCTCGACGATTCGGATGTGGCAGGCCACCTCGGTTCCGGGCGGCGGAGTGAGCCCGTGGAACCGGATCTCGCGCATGCTCACCGGGAAGACGACCGCGCGGTGCGGTTGGGTCTCGAAGACCCAGCAGCCCAGGACCTGCCCGACGTTGTCGAGCAGCGCCCCCGGCGCCTCGGGGGCGGTGATGATCCCGCGGATGTGCAGCTCGCCGATCGCCGTCAGCTCTGTGACGCCTTGGAAGGCCGGGCCGTGGAACATCCATCGCTGGTCGTAGATCCCCGCGGCGGTGAACTTCGGGCGGCGCTCGGAGGCGGGCTCGATCGGCCACGGGGCGGGCGCGGGCGGGTACGCCGCCGCGAGTTCCACGGCCCCCCGCGCGTAGGTGCCGAACGCCGCGGACAGGCGGCCGTCGGCCTCCGGCTCGAGATTGATCTCCACGTCCTTGGCGGGGATCGCGGGCACCCACTCGCCGAATCGCAGGTCGTGCAGCGCCACCGGCACGCTGTGCGGCGCAGAGGCCCCGGCGGCCTCGAGCAGGTGCACAGCGATCGTGGTCGCGGGCACGACGGGGAACCCGTCCGCCGCGTCCGGCCAGCCCGGACGTCGGCTGAAGAAGCAGTGGTCCATCAGGTACGGCATGGCCTCCACCGAGACGCGCAGGACGGTGGTCCGGCGCGCGGGGGCAGCAGGCAGTGGTTCCTGACGGCCCGTCAGCTGCGGGTGCGACACCGGCCGGGTGGCCAGGGCGTCCCGGCCGGCGGTGAGCAGCGCCAGGGCGGACCGTTCGGTCTCCTGCATCAGGGCCTCGAACTCGGCCAGCGCGGGAATGCGGCCGGCGAACTCGGACAGGTCCGGGCGTCCCGACGGAGCCGATCGCGGACCGATTGCGGCGCGCAGAACGTCGAGGTCGGCGGGGTCCAGCGAGATCAGTGGGCCACCGAGGTTCAGCCGGACGGCCGGGAGCGCCCGCCGCTCGACGGAAACCACGGGGGCTGGGCGCAGGCAGGCCAGGTCCGGATCGGCGCCCTCGACCCACATCGCGGTGGCGACGATCCGCAGCTGGGCCAGGCCGTCGCGCTGTGCTGATCCGGCAGCGACAGCGAGGTGGTCCCGGTCGCGCAGGATGTCGCTGACCAGGGCGGTGACCTGGCCGACGCCGAGCTGCACGAAGGCGCGGAATCCCTTGTCGTACATCGCCGCCACGAGCGGTCGGAACCGAACCGGCTCCAAGAGGTGGCGGACGAATAGGGCTCGGACCCCTGCCTCGTCGGCGGGGAACTCCGCGGCCGTCGTGGCCGACCAGACGGGCACTGTCGGCGTAAGTATCTCGAAGCGCTCCGCGCCCTCGCGGATCGGACCGAGGTACGGCTCGAGCATGGGGGTGTGGAATCCGGACTGGAAGGGCAGGACGGTCCCCAGGATTCCGCGAGCGCGCATGGCCACGATGAATGCCTCGACCGCCTCCGCCGGGCCGCACACGATCGACTGCTGCGGGGCGTTGTCGTGGGAGAGCACGACCCGGCTTTCCGGCACCGACCAGACACCGGGCGCAGCGAGTTCCTCGAGCACCAGTTCCGCCCGCGCACCAAGGGCACCGAATGACAGGCCGGGCACGCGAAACGCGTCGGGGTCGAAGGTGGACAGGAACACCTCGGTGGTGTCCGGGGGGAATACGCCGCCTGCGACCATCGCCGTCCACTCCCCGACACTGTGCCCGGCCACCGCGTCGGGGGCGATGCCCATGCGATGCAGGGCAGCGTTGAGCAGGTGTCCGACGGTGACCACGGCGGCCCCGTGCCGGCCGACGTCGCCGACCAGGTCGGTCCCAACGGGCAGGGGCGGCATCGGCAGGGCGAAATGGGCGGCCACGTCGGCCACGTGCGGTGCGAAGGTCTCCTCCAGTCCCGGGAACAGGAAGGCGACGCGGCCGCCACCGTCGGGGCCGAGCAGCGGTGTCGGGGAGAACCAGACGTCGCTGCGGCCGCGCCACGCTGTGCCGCGCTCCACGGCCCAGCGGGCGAGCGCAAGGCGTTTCTCGGTGGGGTCCACGACGGCGAGGCGGCACGGTGGTGCCGCGCGCGCGTCGAGCCGGAGGCCGGCGGTGACAACCTCGGCGTCGGGCACCGCGAGCAACTCCGCGAGCGCGGCGGGCGAGGGCGCAGCCAGCCGCAGGACTTGCTCCGGCTCGAACACCCGGGCACGCCGGTGGTCCCCGGGTCGCTGCTCGGTCGGTCGGGAGCGGGTGCCTGTCGGCGCCTGCTCGAGCACGACGTGGGCGTTGATCCCGCCGAACCCGAAAGCGTTCACCCCGGCACGGCGCGGGCCGGCGGACTCCCAGGTCGTCGCGGTGTCGATGGTGCGGAACCGCGTTGCGGCCAGGGCAGGGTGCGGCACGTCGCAGTGCAGGGTGGGCAGCAGGACGCCGTGGTGGACGGCCAGGGCGGCCTTGACCAGGCCGGCCACACCGGCTGCCGGCATCGCGTGCCCGATCATCGACTTGACCGAGCCGAGCACGGCACGTTCCGCACCCTGGACCGGCCCACCGAAGACTTCCTGAAGGGTCGTCAGTTCGGCGGCGTCACCGGCTGGTGTCGCGGTTCCGTGCGCCTCGAGCAGCCCCAGTGAGCCGGGGGTCAGGGGGTCCAGGCCGGCTGCTGCCCACGCGGCACGCACGGCGCGGGCCTGCCCGCCCGGGTCGGGGCTGGCCAGTGCCGCGGTGCGGCCGTCGCTGGCCACGCCGGTGCCGCGGATCACCGCATACACGCGATCGCCGTCGCGCTGCGCGTCGGAGAGCCGCTTGAGTACGACGATTCCCGTTCCCTCGCCGATCAGGATGCCGTCGGCGTCGCGGTGGAACGGGCGGATCTGCTGGCTCACCGACAAGGCACGCAGCTGGGTGAAGACGCTCCACATGGTGATGTCGTGGCAGTGGTGCACGCCGCCGGCCAGCATCACGTCACAGCGCCCGCGGGCCAGCTCCGTGACCGCCTGGTCGACGGCGATCAGCGAGGAGGCGCACGCGGCGTCCACCGTGCTGGCCGGGCCGCGCAGGTCGAGGCGGTTCGCGATCCGGGACGCGGCCAGGTTGGGCACCAGCCCGATCGCGGACTCCGGACGGTCCGGACCCAGCTGGGTCAGGAAGGCGTCGCGCAGCGCACTGCGTTGCTCGGAACTCAGATCCGGTACGAGCTCGCCCAGCGTACGGAGCACCTGGTGCACGGTGCGCACCCGCTGGTCCAGCCGGACCAGACCGGGCGTCAGGTATCCGCCGCGGCCGAGGATCACCCCGACGCGGTCGCGTGTGGGCAACCGCTCGGCGCCGCCGGCGTCGTCGATCGCCGCCTCGGCGACCTGCAATGCGATGAGCTGGTCGGGCTCGATTCCCGACACCGAGCTGGGCATGATCCCGAACCGGGTCGGCTCGACCTGCGCCTGCTCGTCGACGAATCCGCCGCGTCGGCAGTAGATCCGGTCCGGCACGCCCGGCCCCGAGGCAGCGTCCGGATCGTAGTAGTCGGGGTCCCACCGGTTCGCCGGGACGTCGCTGATGCAGTCGACGCCGTCGGTCAGGTTGCGCCAGTAGGTGGTCAGGTCCGGTGCGCCGGGAAGGAGGACGGCCATGCCGACTATCGCGATGCCGTCCATCGAAGTTTCCATCACCAGCCCGAGGCGCTGTAGACGACGGACGCAAGCGCCTCGGATCCCCAGGCGAGTTCGCGGAGCAGCGCGAGGGTGCCCGCGGTGGGGTCGATCAGCCGGATCCCGCGGCGGGAGTAGTCCCGGGCGAGCTCCTCGGACACCATGCCGCCATGGGGTCCGGTGGGCGCCCACGGGCCCCAGTGCACGGTCAGGGCGCGGCATCCGGTGCGTTGCGCCCAACGCGCGCCGAGGGACTCCAGGGCGTCGTTGGCCGCGGCGTAGTCGGCCTGGCCCCGGTTGCCCAGCGCGGCGGCGATGCTGCCGAACAGGACGGTGAACCGAGGGCCGTCGGGCAGTTCGCCCAGGGCGTCGAGCAGGGCGCGCGCGCCGTCGGCCTTCGTGGCGAACACCCGTGCGAACGAAAGCGGGTCCTTCTCGGCGAACAACTTGTCCTCGACGACACCTGCCGCGAACACCACCCCGTCCAGGCGGCCGTGAGCGGCGTAGACCTCCTTGACCGACTGGGCCAACGCGGTTGGGTCAGCGGCGTCCACCGAGCGGTACTGCACCGGCGAACCCAGCGCCCGTAGTTCCGCAAGTGTCGTGCTCACCTCACGGGCGGCGAGCAACGCGGAGGCGGTCGCGTCGATCTCCGCCATCGGTACGCCCCGGCCGGCGAGCACCGCGCGCAATGCCTTGCGATCGTGCGCCTGCGCCGTGGCCGGCTCCTCGGGGCCCTCGGGCAGTGGGGTGCGACCCAGCAGCTCGAGGTGGCAGCGTGCCGCGCCGGCCAGCGTCGCGGCGAACCGGGCGGTGATTCCTCGCGCGCCGCCGACGAGCAGGACGACCGCGTCGCGGTCCAGCCCCAGCGCCTCGGCTTCTGACGCACCGTCACCAGCAGGTCCCGCGCCCGTGCTGGCCAGCACGCCGAGGGTGGACTCCGTGAGTGTCAGCCCGTGGCGGCCGTCCGGGCCGCGCAACACGACAGGTTCATGGTCGTCCGCGCACAGTTCGGCCACCAGGACCTGCGCGATGGCTTCGGCAGTCCCGTACTGAGGATCGGTCGGGGGGAAGTCGAGATCCACCAGCCGGACGACGGAGTCGGGGTACTCCCGGGACAGGCTGCGCATCAGGCCGCGCAGGCCGTCGGCGCGCCCGGGGTCGCCGCCGGGGGTGTCGTCGACGCGGCGGGCCGCCAGGAGCAGGCGCGGGCTCTCGTGCAGCACCGCTTGCAGCGCCGGCACGTAGGTCGGCAGCACAGCCGGCCCGTCGCCGCACAGCGGGTCGAGGAACAGGACTCCGTCGATCGGGCCGTCGGCGGGGGAGGTCTCGTGCGTGGCCTCCCGGGACACGGCCTCGGCGCCGTGCGTGGCGAGCAGGGTCGTGACCGCCCCCACCGTGTCGTCACCGCCGAGCAGCAGGAAGCGCCTGCCGGACAGGCCTTCCATGCCTGCCTCGATGTCGGGAAGAGGTGTCCGGGCGAACACCAGGCGAGCCGGTGCATGCCCGGTGATCGCAGGTTCGGCAGGCGCGAGGGGTTCGGCGGCGACCGGTTCCACGGAGGCTGTCGCGGACGGTGACGCCAACCGGGCGCTGATCCAGTCACTGATGGCGGCGGCGGTGCGGGCCCGGGACAGTTCCTCCAGCTCGGCGTCGCTCAGCGCGTCCAGGCCGACGTCGTCGTTGCCGCCGGTCAGGCGCCGGGCGAGCAGGCCCACGATCTCGGTGCGTTTGATGGAGTCGACCGAAAGGTCGCTCTCCAGATCGAGATCGGGCTCGATCATCTCGGCGGGGTAGCCGGTGCGCTCCGCGATCGTCTCGATGACGGCCCGCAGCACGGCATCAGGGGTGATCAGGGTTTCCGTGGCCGGGGCCACGGCGACCGCCGCAACCACCTGCGGCACTACGGCGATGGTCTGCACGGGAGCCGACAACCGAGCCGGAACTGACGACAACGGCGCCCCGAGGTGGGCCAGCAGGACGTCGCGTTGCGCCGCGATCATCTCCCGGCCGGTCCGGACGAAGTCCGCGATCAGCGACTCCACCGCGGAGGTTGATCCGTGCCCATTTGCGTTCGCTGCCCAGGGAAGTTCCGTGATCCGGGCCGGTTGAAGCGCGCCGGGCAACAGTGCTCCGTCGGCGGTACGAACGAGATGCCCGTCCACCGTCCAGCCCGCCCGACGTGCCGCCTTGGCCCGGCCGGCGTCGACGGCGTCTCGCCCCCGCAGCAGGCGTCCTGGATCGACGTGGACCCCGGCGACGGCCAGCTCCGCCAGCGCGTCGAGGAACCCGGCTATGCCGTCTCGTCTGCCCTCGACGGATATTGCGCGGTGCGGCCGATCCCCGAGAACGGCCGAGACGAACTTGGTGAGCACCGAACCGGGGCCTGCCTCGACGAACACGCGGGCTCCGGCCGCGTACATCGCCTCCACCTGCTCGGTGAACCGCACCGGCGAGACGAGCTGGGCGACGAGCTCTGCCCGGATGGCAGCGGGGTCGTCCGGATAGGGGGCGGCGGTGCGGTTGGCGAACACCGGCAGTTCGGCCCCGCGGACCTCGCGCGTGGCGAGCACCTCGGCGAACAGCGCGCCGGCACGCGCCACGACGGGACTGTGGAACGCGCACGCCACCGCAATCTGCTTGACCGAGAAGCCCGCCTCGGCCAGATGCGTCATCGCCTCGGTCAGCTCGGCCGTCGCGCCGGAGATCACTGTCTGCCGCGGGGTGTTGAGGTTCGCAAGGACCACTCGGCCGAGAAGCCCGCAGGCCTTCAGGACCGCCTCGACCTCGGCGGCCTCGGCGACCACGGCGGCCATGGCACCCGGGTCGTTGCTCTCGCCGACCGCCTCGAGGATGACGCGGCCGCGCTCGTGGCTGAGCAGCGGAAGGTCGGCGACCGCCAACGCGCCGGCTGCGCACAGCGCCACCAGTTCGCCGTAGCTGTGTCCGCCGAGAAGGTCCGGGCGCACGCCCGCCATTGCCAGCAGGTCGGCCGCCGCGAGGCCGGCCATGCCCAGGGCGGGTTGGGCGATCCGCGTGTCCAGGACCCGCGCCCGCTGCTCGGCTACCGCCTCCGGGGTGAACGCCGCCGCGGGGAAGAGCACCTGTGCGGATTCGGGGCCGAGCTGCAGGTGCCGGTGCAGGAACGGGAAGGCCGTGAACAACTCGGCGAACATGCCGACGCGCTGGCTGCCCTGCCCAGGGAACAGGAAGGCGGTCCGGCCGGTCTCTGACGCACCGTCATCCGACGGCCCGTCAGCTCGATCGCGGTCGGCGAGGTGCACGCCGGCGGAGGGCGCATGCTCACCTGCGGTGGCGCGGCGGAGCAGGCAGACGAGTTCGGCAACATCCGAGGCCACGATCGCGACCTGCACCGGGCCGTGCCCGGACTCGGCCCGGACAGACGCGGTCAGCGCGAGATCACGGAGCCGCCACGGGCTGTGCGGGTCCTCCGCCAGGCGCAGCAGTTGGCTCACCTCGACCGTGGCGCCGGCCGGGTCCGCGCCACGGAAGACGAAAAGTTCCGCGGGCCAGTGGTCCAGCCCGTGCACGGGCCGCAGGCCGTCGTAGGCGCGCAGGACGGCGTGGAAGTTGGTTCCGCCGAAGCCGAACGAGCTGACGCCGGCCACCCGCTGTGCGGCGGGCGTGGGCCATGGACGGGCCTGGGTGTGGAAGGCGAATGGGCTGGTCCCGGCCTCCCAGGCCGGGTTAGGTCGCTGCAGGTGCAGGGTCGGCGGCTTGACGCCCGTGTGCAGCGCCAGGGCGGCTTTGATCAGCCCGGCCAGCCCGGCGGCGCATTTCGTGTGGCCGATCTGGGACTTGACCGATCCGAGCGTGCAGCCCTCCGGCACCGCGCCTGAATCCTGGAACAGCCCTGTCAGCGTGGTCAGTTCGGTGCGGTCCCCGACGACGGTCCCGGTCCCGTGTGCCTCGACCAGGCCGACCGCTGCCGGGCTGATGCCGGCGCCTCGGTATGCCCGGTCCAGCGCAGCCCGCTGTCCTTCCGGTCGCGGTGCGGTCAGGCCGAGTGAGCGCCCGTCACTTGCGCTGCCGACTCCGGCGACCACGGCGTAGATGCGGTCCCCGTCGCGTTCGGCGTCGGCCAGGCGCTTGAGGACCAGGCAGGCCACGCCCTCGCCGAGCGCGATGCCGTCGGCCGAGGAGTCGAACGGACGCGAGTGTCCGGTCGGGGACAAGGCGTGCACGGAGGCGAAGAGCAGATAGTCGTTGATCCCGTTGTGCAGGTCGGCCCCGCCGCACAGGGCCATGTCCGCGGTCCCCGCGAGCAGCTCTTTGCAGGCTACGTCCAGAGCCGCCAGCGACGACGCGCATGCAGCGTCGACGGTGAAGTTCGATCCACCCAGATCCAGCCGGTTGGCGATTCGGCCCGAGATGACATTGGACAGCACACCGGGGAAGGTGTCCTCGGTGATGACCGGGAGTTGGGCCGCTATCCCTTCCGGAACGCTGCCCAGGTAGGCCGGCAGCAGTGCTCCGATCACACCCGCGCCGGACAGGTCGCTGCCCGCTTCGGCGCCGAAGATCACACTGGTGCGAGAGCGGTCGAAGCTCCGGCCGGGTGCTGTTGTGTCCCCTTGGCCGAGCGGGTCGTACCCGGCATCGACGAGGGCGCGGCGGGCAACCTCGAGTGACAGCAGCTGAACGGGCTCGATGCTGCCGAGGGCCGTCGGTGGGATCCCGTAGCCAAGCGCGTCGAACGGCACGGGCGAGAGGAACCCACCCCACTTCGACGGGGTGGTGCCCGCCCCGCCGTCGGCGGACCAGTAGCGGGCCGGGTCCCAACGTTGCGGTGAGACCTCGGTCACGGCGTCCCTACCCGCGACGATGTTGGCCCAGAACGCGGCCAGGTCCGGCGCCTGTGGGAAGACGCAGGCCATGCCGACCACGGCGATATCCATCGGTGCCGTGGGTCCACAGGTCGGTTGCGACTCGCCGTCAATAACCTGACGCAGCGTCAGTGCTCTTTCGGTGAGCAGCTTCGCAGCGCCCGTGCTGACGGCGGTGTGCAATTCGGCGACGGTCGTGACGCTGTCGCGCAGGACGGCCACCTGACCGGCCATGAACATGCCGCGGTTGACCTGTTCCTGCTCGGCGACCTCGACGAGGTCGGCCCCCACCCGTTCCAGACCTTTGCTGGCGATGCGTAGCCGGCCGATGTTCAGGCGTTCCAGGCGCTCCCAGATCTCCCGGTCGGCCACGCCTTCGGCACGCAACCGTTCACGCAATGCCTCGAACTCGGCGGCGAATGCGCTGGGGAGGCAACGAGTGACGTGACCCGGTGCGGTCTGCAGCAGCGTGGTCTCCTGGGCGCGCAGCACCTGACGCTGGAACTCCGGCTGCACGGCGCCGCAGGCCACAGCCTCGGCGGTGAACAAGTAGGCGGTTCCCATCAGGCACCCGGCCGCCACCCCGCCGGCACCGGCAGAGCGCGGCGCGAGCGGCGCGGCCAGGGCGGCAACCAGCGCGGCCGAGCGTTCGTCGTGGATGCCACCGGCGAAGAGGACGTCGACCCGTTCCTGGCCTTTCGCGGATGCCAGGAAGTCCTCCAGCACCGCGAGCTGCGTCTCCCACAGCGCGAAGCTGTGCCGCGGCCCGATATGACCGCCGCACTCCGCACCCTCGAACACGAAACGGCGAGCGCCGTCGGCGAGGAACTGTTGGAGCAGGCCCGGGGAGGGCACATGCAGGAAGGTGGTGATGCCGACTTCCTCCAGCGCCCGCGCCTGCGACGGCCGGCCGCCGGCGATGATGGCATGGGTCGGACGCACCGCCATGACCTCGGCAAGCTGTGCGCTGCGGACGTCCTCCGGGGCGAACCCCAGAAAGCCCACGCCCCACGGTGAATCGCCCACAGCGGCAGCGGTCTGCGTGAGCAGCGTTCGCGTCTGGTCGGCTCCGGCGAGCGCGAGAGCCACGAACGGAAGCGCTCCCGAGGCCGCGACCGCCGCGGCGAACTCCGGCTGATCGCTCACCCGCGTCATCGGCCCCTGGACAACTGGCAGGGCGGTGCGCAGCTGCTCGCACAGCGGCGCCGCCGGACCGAGCCACCCGGCCGCGGCGTCCGGCACAGCCGCTGCGGCCGCCAACTGTGAGATCGACTCCCGTACCGCGTTCAGCGCCCGCCCGGTGGTACCCCAGCGTTCCGCGAACATCGCCGCCAGTGATCCGTCCTGACCCACGGCAAGCTCGATCCCGATGGTCTGCTTGCCTCGGCGGCCCTTGAGGATCCGTCGGCCGTCCACGACCACGGTTTCCGATCCGTCCATGCGGCGCACCAGGGCCGCGACCTCGCCCGGGATCGAGGACTCGGACAGCAACGCCAGCTGGCTGTCCAGGACGACCCCGGCCGCGCCGGCCGCGACCGCCGCCGCGGCGGTTCGTGGCCCGATGCCCCCGCAGGCCCAGATCGGGACTGAGATCTCCGGTGCGGCCAGCAGTTGCTGCAGCAGCACGAACTCGCTCAGTTCGCCGACCCGCCCGCCGCTCTCGGCACCTCGCGCGATCAGGCCGTGCGCCCCGGCCGTGACGGCGTCCAGAGCCTCGGCCAGGTCGATGACCTCGATGAGCAGGCGATGGTGGTCGCGGATCTGTGCGGGCTCCCAGCCGGCGACGACGCCCGACGCCAGCAGCACCGTGGAGGGCGGGCAGTCGGCCGCGCGCAACTCCACCGGCGACACAGCACAGCCGGGGGCGACCCTTACGCCGTACGGGCTGCGGGCGTCGGCTCCCAGCTGCGCCAGCGCCTCTCGCGCGGGCCGGTCACCGGCCCCCAGGTCCAGCACCCCGAGTGCGCCGGACGCGCACACGGCCGCGGCCAGGCCGGCGTCGGGCCGGTGGAACGGTGAGATGCCGATGACAGCGTCGGTCCAGCCCCAGCGTGCGCGCATTGCTCGTCCCCTCGTGGCGCTGTGGCGGTCTGCGCCGGAGAACTCCGGGCGCGCATGGCGTAGCGCCGCAGAGATGTCGTGCAAAACCGTTCAGCCGGTGCTTATCGGTTGTTCATGAAGACGTGCAAGGCACGTTCTACAGAATTCGTCACGAACTGCGGCCGAAATAGGTGAATGGGCTGGAGTGCCATCGCTATTTCGATGTGAACATACAAGGCGCTGGACACGCCGCGTCAAGTAAAAACCGCACGGACAAAGATCTTGACAAGGACCTCAAGATCTCGATTGCATGCGTCTATCAGCTTTCCGGCGGACCTGGATCACCGCGGTCCTGCCGGATCCTGAGGCGACTCGGTCACCGGCCGGGATTCGTTTACCTGCCAGCAACAAACCCGAGGGTGGGTGCACTTTCGTCGCGACCGTGTGCGCAAAGTCGCAGGCGGAAGCTCCACGGCTGGGCCGGCTCACAGATGATTCTTGTCCTCCCACGGACACTCAGAACGCTCGGTGTCCGGGAGGTGAATCGATTTCGTTCGATAATGTCAGCTCCGCCGGCCGCCACAAGTGGCATCAGAAAGCCGCGAAGGGCCCGGCTGCGAGGTTCAGCGCGCCGGTAAGGCGTCCACCTCGCCGGAAATGGATGCGCGCATATCGAAGCGCGACCGGCCTTACAAGCGCCTTGAGCGCGCCTCCGATTAGCGGTCAGGGATTCCCGGGGTGACCGCGTACGGCGCAGGACCGTGGCGGCCCCCGGCGCAAGACGGTCGGCACTTGGACAACGGCAGGTTTCGGTCCTTTCACCGCCCTGTACGGTCAGGCACTCGTTTCCTCTGGGGAAAGGCTTGCCTGAGGAAAGGCTTGCCTTTTACCAACCAACTAGATGGTTGGTACACGATCAGGTTCTACACCGCATCCACACCGAGCACAATGGTTTCTCCATCCGGTCGACGAGGGAGGGTCGGATAGTGCGAAGAACGCAACACCGACGACGCACCGGGAGGCAGCCAGACAAATCCTGACCGACCCTGCGACACCTTGGACGGGAACCGGCTGAGATCCGGCTGCCACGGATGCCCGTGACGACAAGGGAGCGAAGCCCCGTGGGACGTCTGACCGGCAAGGTCGCCTTCATCACACCGGCGCAGCCCGCGGGCAGGGCCGGCCGCACGCGATCCGGATGGCCGAGGAGGGCGCCGACATCATCGGCGTCGACATCTGCGAGCAGATCGGCTCGGTGCCCTACCTACTCGCGACGATGGACGAACTGGCGGAGACCGCCGAGCAGGTCGAGAAACTCGACCGTCGCATGGTGTTCGGCAAGGCCGATGTGCGTGACCTCGCGGAGCTGACCGAGGTCGTGGAGCGTGGTGTGCGCGAACTGGGTCGGCTGGACGTCGTCAGTGCGAATGCCGGTACCTGGTCCGCCGGCACCTGTTGCCGATCCCCTGGACGGAGGCCGTCGACATCTCCAACACGGTGTTGTTCCTGGCCTCCGACGAGGCGCGGTACATCACCGGTGTCACGTTGCCGGTCGACGCCGGCTTCCTGGCCAAGGTCTAGCCGCCGGTGACCTTCGGCCCCGGTCGACGGGGCTCGGCTCGCGGATGAGCCCGCGGGACTGCCCGCGGAACTAATCTTGCATAATTGAGTGAGACTCAGCAAGATGGCCGAATGCAAAGCGTCCCGGCCGCCTTCATCGCTGCCGCCAGTGACCCCCTCGGGTACGCCGAGGAATGGAAGCGGCGCACCGGTCGGCCGGTGGTAGGTACGTTCCCCATGCACTTCCCGGCCGAGGTGGCGCACGCGGCCGGGGCGTTGACGATGGTGGTCCAGGCCTCCAAGGAGGCGGTCACGGTCGGCGGCGGGAGCTTCTACCCGTTCTTCTGCGGCTACACCCGAAGCGTCGTGGATCAGGCGACGAAGGGGCGACTGGACTTCCTCGACGCCGTTGTGTTCGGCGACCACTGCGTGCAGATGCTCTCGGCCGCCGACGTGGTGCGGGTGCGCCGGCCGCAGTTGCACGTCGGGTTCCACCAGTTGGTCCCCGCCCTGCGCGACAACTGGTCGTTGCCGAACGCGGAGCGGACCCTGCGAAACTGCGTGGCCGATCTGGAGGAGCAACTCGGCGTCGAAGTGAGCGACGACGCGATTCGGGAGTCGATCGCTCTGTACAACCGTGGGCGTAGGGCAGTCCGCGAGCTCTACGAGCTGCGGCGGTCCGGGCAGGTCGACCTGACCGGGCGTCAGCTGCAGGACATCGTGAAATCCTCGATGGTGATGGACCGTCAGGAACACACGGCTCTGCTGGAGGACTTCTGCGCGCAGATGCGTGACGCGGCCGGTCGGACCAGCGACCGTCGAGTTCCGGTTTACGTCTCCGGGCATCTGTGCCACGCCCCGAAACCGGAGATCCTGGATCTGATCGAGGACTGCGGCGCGGTGATCGCCGACGACGACCTCTACACCGGATTCCGGTACGTCTCCTGCGACGTCGAGGAGACCGGTGACCCGGTGCAGGCACTTGCGCGCTGGTACATCGAGCGCAACGAGGTTGTGCCCTGCCCGACCCGGTTGGACCCGAGCACGGACTGGGACGGCTTCCTGCTCGATGCGGTACGTCGGTCGGGTGCGCGGGGCCTGATCGTCCTGCTGGTGAAGTTCTGCGAGCCGCACTACTTCTACTACCCGCGGATCAAGGCCACTTTCGAGAGCCATCAGGTGCCGCACCTGCTGATCGAGACCGAGCACGAGACAAACGCCGCGGGCAACATGCGCACGCGGATCGAGGCGCTCGTGGAGCTGATCCGACGCACCGAGCGCCCAGCGCGGGAGGAAGTTCGTCCATGACCGTCGCAACCGCCGGGCCGAAGCGCGCCAACCGTCTGCAGGCAACGAAGCGCAACAACCAGATGGTGACCGCGTACTGGGAGGAACTGTTCCGGGCTCCGGAGGAGGGGCGCCTGGTCTGCTGGTACGAGGGCATCCAGATGAACCCGATCCTGCAGGCCGCTGACGTCGCCTGGTGTCACGGGGAGGCCATGTCGGCCCTGCTCGCGGCCCGTAATCAGGAGGGTCCGGCCCAGGCGGTCGCCGAGGCGCAGGGTTACGACCGTGAGCTGTGCTCCTACGCCCGAACCCATATCGGCTGCGGCGTGCTGACCCAGCAGGAGCACAACCCGGATGACGACCTTGCTCCGTTGCCCGGGGAAGCGTTGCCCGAGCGGAATCTCGGCGAACGGGTGCCCGTCCCCGACATGATCATCAGCGCCTACCCGTTCTGCTCCACCGGGCAGCAGTGGGACGACATGCTCTATCGCACCTTCGGCAAACGGGTACCGATCTTCAACATCTCGATGCCGTGGATCTGGGGCAACAAGTCGAGCGCGAAGTACATGGCGGGCCCGGAGTTCCGCGACGCCGTGGACTTCATGGTCGCGCAGCTTCGCGAGTGCGTCGCCTTCATCGAGGGCCGGACCGGCAAGCGCTACGACTGGGACCGCCTGAGCGAGCTGATGGGCCACATCAAGCAGGCCTCGGAGCTGCGGCTGGAGGCGATGGCACTATGCCGATCGCGCCCCTCGCCGGCCTCGTTCTTCGAATGGACCAACTCGATCGCTCCGGTGAACTTCCTGCCCGCCGGGCCGGAGATCGTGGAGTACTTCGCGGACAAGAAGGCCGAGATCGCCCAGCGACTCGTCGACGGTGTGGGTTCGGTCCCGCAGGAGCGCTACCGCCTGTACTGGGACGGCATCATGAACTGGAACAAGATCGGCTGGCTGGCCGACAAGTTCGCCAACTACGACGCCTGTGTGGTCTCCGGCCGCTACACCCACCTGGGCTTCTGGCAGGAGCCTCAGGTCATCGACCTCGACGACCCGTTGGACGGCATGGCGCAGAACTTCCTGTCCTGCCCGATCTCGATCTCGGCCCCGCAGGTGATCGAGAAGACGATCGAGCACTGCCGGGACTACTCGATCGACGGGATGATCCTGCACGGTGCGCACACCTGCCGGGCCTTCTCCTACCCGCAGTTCCTGATCGGTGAGGCGGTCGGCAGGGATCTGGCCATCCCCTCGGCGATGTTCGAGGGCGACATGGTCGACGAGTCCTTCTACTCCGACGAGCTGGTCAACAGTCGGGTGGAGGCGATGCTCGAGCAGATCGACGCCCAACGGGCCCGGGCGTAGCCCGATGAGTGCCACCGCTTTCGTGCTCGGCCTGGACTTCGGATCGACGACCGGCAAGGCCGTCGTTCTGGACGAGTTCGGCGCCATCCGCGGTGCTGCGGTCTCCACCGCGGCAACGATGTCCGACCTCGGGGTCCGAGAAGCCATGGCCGATGCCCTGCGCCAGGCGGGAATCGAGGAGTCCGAAGTCGCTCGCGCCGTGGCCACCGGTTACGGCAGACGGATGCTGGACATCGCCGACCGCACGATCACCGAGATCACCTGCCATGCCCGCGGAGCCGTGCATCTGGTCCCTGCGGCGCGTCTGGTCGTCGACATCGGCGGACAGGACTCAAAGGTGATCGCGATCGACGACAACGGACTGGTGGCCTCGTTCCACATGAACGACCGATGCGCGGCAGGCACCGGGAAATTCCTGGAGACCCTCGCCACTGCCTTGGACGTGGAACTGGAGCAGATGGGGCCCCTGGCCCTGGAGGCGACCGAGGACGTGCAGATCTCCGCGATGTGCGCGACGTTCGCCTCCACGGAGGTGATCAGCCTGCTGGCGGAGGGCCGGAACCGCATCGACCTGCTCGGCGGCGTGCACGCGGCGGTGGCCCGGCGCACCAGTGGGATGATCGCTCGGGTCGGTGTCCGTGAACCTGTCGTGATGACCGGGGGAGTGGCTCGGAATCCTGCCGTCGTGGAACATCTGGAGCGAGAACTGGGCATCCGGTTGGTCCTCCCGGAGCAGCCTCAGGTGGCCGGGGCGTTGGGTGCGGCGTTGTTCGCGCTCGACGACCTACGCACCGAGGGTTCTCGGCGACCGGTCGACGACGAGACGCACGATCCCGCTGTCGAGCGGTCCGGCGGGGCGTGTGCGCCGGCTTGCCCGGCGAACAACCTCATCACCCTGGAGACTCGTCGGTGAGCAAACCTCTGGAGCAATGCGCGGTTGTGATCACCGGCGGGACCTCCGGGGTGGGGCTCGCCGCCGCGAACGCCTTCGGCGCCGCGGATGTAACACGCCTGGTGCTGATCGGACGCAACGCCGAACGCGGAGCGGCCGCTGTCGACCAGGTGCTCGAGGCATACCCCAAAGTCGCCGTGCACTTCGTCGCGGCCGACGCGAACGACCCGGCGGCCGCGGTCGCGGCCGTTGACGAGGCCCGGGGATTGCTGGACGGTTTGGACGTGCTGGTCAACTCGACGACCGCGGACTACTGCCCGGCGCTGCTGCGCGATGTCCCGATCGAGGACATCGCCGCCGCCCTCACCCAGCAGGCACTGGCACCGATGCACATGAGTCGCGCAGCGCTGCCGGTGATGAGCGCGCAGAACTTCGGAGTCATCCTGAACATCGCCTCCGACGCGGCCAAGGTGCCCACCCCCGGCGAAACCGTCATCGGGGCGGCGATGGCAGCCATCGTCATGTTCTCCCGCACCCTTGCCATGGAGGCCAAGCGCAACGGCGTCCGGGTCAACGCGATCACCCCGTCGCTGGTCACCGACACCGAGACTTCCCGTCGCGTCATGAGCGACGGATTCTCGAAGAAGTTGTTCGAACGCGTCGCCGAACTTGCGCACCTGGGGCTCACAGCGCCGGAAGATCTTTCGGCGCTGATCGTCTTCCTTGCCGGACCGGGTGCGGCTCGCATCACCGGCCAGGCGATCAGCGTCAACGGAGGGATTTCCGCCGGATGAGCAGCCGCACCGGAGCCGTCCCGGACCCGAAACGGCAGACCCGATTGCGGATGGCACCGGAGGAGCGAGAGGCCGAGATCCTCGCCGTCGCCCGGGGTCTGCTGCGTGAGGTCGGGTACGAAAAGTTCCTGCCCGCTGAGGTGGCCCGCCGCTGCGAGGTCTCCGAGGGCCTGGTCTACCGCTACTTCCCTACCAAGCGGGACCTGTTGGCCCGGGTGGCGCAGGAGTGGCTGGCCGAGGTGTTGGTGCACGAGCCGGACATGGATACCTGCGGCTCGGCGGCCGAGGGCCTGCGAGCAGTTGTGGACTACGCGTTCGAAGTCATCCGCGCCGAACCTGCTCTGACCCGCTACATCCTGCTGCAACTGCGAGCGGAAGCCGATTTCCGCGGCAGCGCGGTGCATCTGCTCAACCGGCGCCTGACCGAACACTTCACCAGGGTGGTCGAGGCGGCAGTCGCCGGCGGGGAATACCGCGACGACGTGCCGCTGCCGGTGATCCGGGACATGATCTTCGGTGCCATCGAGCACCAGACCTGGGCCTACCTGCGCGGCGAGGGTGACTTCCCGCCGCGCAAGGTCGCCGCAGGAATCGCCGATGTCATCCACAAGGGCATGCTGGTCCGGCGGGCCCCCAAACGGCGGAAGGCGTGACGCCGTGCTCGTCGAGTCCTACTGGCCGGGGGACACCACCCAACCGCTGCTGGACGTCACCCTCTCCGACCTGCTGAGGGCCGCCGCGTCGACGTGTCCGGACCGAGTGGCTGTGGTCGAGGGCACGCCCGATCCGGAGACGCGCCGGCGATGGACCTATCGAGAGTTGTTGGCCGGTGCCGAACGAGTCGCGCGTTCTTTGCTGGCGCACTTCGAGCCCGGCGAGCGGGTCGCCGTCTATGCGGCCAACTGCCCCGAATGGCTGTTGCTGCAGCACGGCATGAGCCTGGCCGGCCTGCTGCTGGTGCCGCTCAACCCGGCCTACAAACGCGAGGAGGTGGCCGCGATCCTGAGCAGTTGCCAGGCTGCGGGGATCTTCTTCGGCCCGCCGTTTCGCGACAACGACCTGTCCGCGAACGTCGAAGCGACAGCGCTGCCACACCTACGGGTTCGCGTCCCGCTCAGCGAACTGGACGACTTCCTCGCCGATGCCCACGCAGCGACGACCCTGCCGGTCGTGTCCCCGGGGGATGCCCTGCAGGTGCAGTACACCTCCGGCACCACCGGTGTCCCCAAGGGCGCGGTGCTCCATCACCGCGGCGTGGTGAACACATCGCGATACGTCGCGCTGCGGGCCGGCTTCCGCGACGGCGGAGTGTGGTTGAACGCCATGCCGATGTTCCACATCGGCGGATCAGCGGTCACGTCGATCGGCTGCCTGTCGCGCCGCGGGACCTACGTGCTGGCACCGGGATTCGACCCGGCCTCGACCCTGCAACTGATCGAGAGCGAACGCGCCGAGACCATGCTGGTCGTACCGACGATGATCCTCGCTCTGCTGGACCATCCCGACCGGACCAGGCACGACCTTTCCAGTCTGCGGACCGTGTGCTCCGGTGCCGCACCCGTTCCGGGACAGTTGGTGGAACGGACCAAGTCGGTTTGGAACTGCGGATTCACGATCCTGTTCGGGCAGACCGAGATCAACGGCGTCGTCTGCCAGACCAGTCTTGACGATGCTGTCGAGGACCAGGCGAACACTCTGGGCAAGCCGCTGCCGCACGCCGAGGTGAAGATCGTCGATCCGTGGCTGGACAAGATCATGCCGCTCGGTGAGGTGGGCGAGATCTGCGTCCGCGGCTACCAGACGATGCGTGGCTATCTGGGCCTCGTCGAGGACACTGCCGCGACATTGCAGGAAGACGGTTGGCTTCGCACCGGCGACCTGGGTTGCATGGACGAGCGGGGATACGTGCGGATCGCAGGCCGGTTGAAGGACATGATCGTGCGCGGCGGCATGAACCTGTTCCCGCGCGAGATCGAGGACGTAATTGCCCAAGCGCCCGGCGTCGCTGCGGCCGTGGTCATCGGTGTCCCGGACGAACGCTGGGGCGAAGTCGTCGGAGCGGTGATCACCCCGTCAGATCCGAACCGGCCGCCCACCCCGGAAGAGCTGAACTCCCACTGCCGTCGGCATCTGGCGGCACACAAGTCCCCGCGGCATTACTACTTCACCCTCACGCTGCCCCTGACGCCGACAGGGAAGGTTCAGCGCTTCCGGCTCACCGAGATGGTGGCTCTGCGCAGCCTGCAGGCCGAACCGTGGACGCCGGAGCCCGCGCCGACGACTTGACCGGCTTCAGGCCCACTCCAGGTTCCTGTCGACCACTGCGCGCAGGAATCCCAGGCGCGCGTCCAGATCCGCAGGTGGGGTGACCCGGAACGCCCAACCAGAATCGTGCGCTTGTCGGTACACCTCGTTGAGCAGCCCGAACCCGGCCGGATCGAGCTTCGTCACGTCGCTCATGTCGACATGCGCGGTCGCCGCGAACGGAACGAGCGGACAGACGGTGCGCCAACGCTGCGCGGCGGCCTGCAGCAGGTCGCCGCCGGCACGGTCGAAAACTCCGGCCAACCGGACCGATTCGTCCTGCCGGCCCGAGGCGGGAGACCGGTCGCGATAGGGGCGACCCTGCGCGCGGTCGACGAGTGGTGAATCGGTGGACAGCGCTGAGTCAGTCATCTGCATCCCTTCGAGATCAAGCACGGCGAGAGGACGAGCCGGTCGGAGCAGTCGGGTCGGCGGTGGGTTGTAAAGCATCTTGCGGGATTGAGTGAGACTCAGCAAGATGTCCGGTGCAAAACGTTTCGAGCCCAGTGCGTCGGTCGCCCGTCCGCCTCCCGGCGGTCGGCGGCCGACCGTGCGGCAAGGAGATTGCCGATGTCGTCGAGAACCTGCACCTGGGTCGAGGAGCGAATTGCGGCGTTGGACTCGCGCCATCCGACCGAGACGGTGAATGCGCAGGTGCTGGGCGAGAAACTGCGCAGACGAGGCCAGGTCCGCCATGCGAGCCGCAGTCTGCACGACGTGGCGGGGCAACTGGAGAAGGTCCTCGCGACCAACCTCGACGGGCCCTTCACCGTCTCCGGGCTGGGACGGCTCGCCGGCGGCGCGTCCAAGGAACAGTTCGCCTTCGACCTGGAATGGTCGGAAGGTTCGGCGACCCGGCAAGAACGCCTGGTGCTGCGGCTCAATCCACCGGCCTCGGTCGTGGAGACCTCGCGACAACGCGAGTACGAGGTGCTGCGCGCACTCCATGGCCTCGTACCGGTTCCGCAGCCTTACTGGGCCATCACCTCGCGGGAGCCGTTCGGCGAGTACGGGATCATCTGCGCCTTCCGGCCCGGGGTCGCCGCCCCGACCAAAGGCGGTGGTGGACCGTCGGGCCTGGGGACCGCCTACGGAGAACTGGCTCCCCACCTCGGCGAGCAGTTCGTCGACCACCTCGCGGCGTTGCACGCGCTGGACACCGACACCCTCGACCTTCCCTCCTTCGATCGTCCCCGTGTCGGCACGACCGAAGCGGCCGACTGGCGCATTGCGCTGTGGGACCGGGTCTGGGAGGAGGACACCTTCGAGGCCCACCCGACCATCACCCTGACCCGGGAATGGCTTTGGGCCAACCGGCCGATCCTCGACCGGGTCTCCTTGGTGCATGGCGACTACCGGAACGGCAACTTCCTGTTCGACGAGGATGCCGTCGCGATCACGGCGATCCTGGACTGGGAACTGGCCTATCTGGGCGACCGGCACCACGACCTGGCCTATCTGATGCTGGTGGGCTGGGGCCAGGACGACGCGGCCACCGGGAAGTACCTGTGCAGCGGGTTGCTGGCCGCGGAGACCTTGATCGCCAGGTACGAGGCGAAGTCTGGGCTGACGGTGGATCCGGACCGGTTGCGTTACTACACCGTCCTGAACATGTACTGGGCGATGGTTGCCTGCTCGGCCACGTCCACGCGCATAGCTCAGGAGCAGATGACGCACCTGGACGTGATGATGCCGTTCGTGACCGGCCTGGGGATGTTCTTCTCGCACGAACTGAACAAGATCCTCGCGGAGGCCTGAGCCCATGATGCCGACGGTCGCCCAACAACTTGCCGGGATCCGCAACACCATGACCAAGGTGGTGATCCCTGGTCTCGACCCGGCCGACCGCTTCGCCCAGGAGCAGTCCGGCCTGATCGTCGCAACACTCGATTGGATCCTCGACGTGCAGCACTCCGAGTACACCTACGAGGCAGTTGAGAACGCCGCTTACCGCGAGTTGTTGCCGAGACTGGCGGACACCGCCACCGACTCCGCGCACGTGGCGAAGGCCGAGGAAATGCGGGCTGCGGCCGCCTCCGCCGGATCAGTGGCGCCGGACCTGCCGACCCTGGACGCCGTGCGAACGCACACTCGTCGGTGCAAGGAACTCGTCGACCAGTTCTACGGAGCCATGGCCGCCAGTGGTGACGCCGGGCTCTCCTCGGCCAAGAGGCTCGTGCTGGCCACGGCCCAGAACCAGGCTCGGCGCGATCAGTCCTGGTTCCGGATGACCGGTTTCCCCAAAGAGGTCGACGGGGACATCGCCACGGTGCTGGCGTCGATCGGCAGTGGCGGGTGACGACCACGATCGAAGCGCCGACGTGGGCCGGGCCGCAGTTGCGTGGGATGACGCCCTGCGGGCCGTTGATCCCGGAGATCGGGATCTGCCTGCTGGGTGGGCGTACCCAGGACCCCGTTCGGGCCCTCGAGGAGGTGGTCGAGGCCGAGGAGTTGGGACTGTCCGCCGTCTGGATCGCCGAACGCTTCGACTCCAAGGAATTGGCCGTGCTGTGCTCGGCGATGGCCGCACGCACGAAGCACATCCGGCTCGGGTTCGGTTCCATCGCGGTCGGCAGTCGTAACCCCGTCTACACCGCGGCCACCGGGACCACGTTCCAGGGGCTGTTCGGCGACCGGTTGATGATGGGTCTGGCGCGTGGCCTGGGGGCGGTGCTGAACAACCAAGGAATGTCGGTGCCGACCATGGCCGGGTACGAGGATTACATCGACATCCTGCACGCACTGTTCGCCGGGCAGACCGTCGATTACGACGGCCCGCTGGGCCGGTTCCCGCACGCCCGACTCGTCGACATCCCGTCCGCGCCGCGGCCCACGATGTGGAACTCCAGTTGGGTTCCCGGCCCCAAGGCGTTGGAGCTGACCGCCCGCAAGTTCGACGGGCTGTTCCTGGGCACCGAACTGACGGTCGAGGCAACCCGGAAGATCGTCGATCGAGCCCGCCACGAATGCCGCAGGATCGGGCGCGATCCCGATTCGCTGCACGTGGCCAATTGGTGCATGATCTCGCCCGATCTTCCGCCGGAGGAGGAAATGCTGCTCATCAACGCCCGGATGGTCACGCACCTGTCCTTCCCCGGCATCGGTGATCGCCTCGTCGAGGAGAACGGCTGGGACCGACGCGAGATGGACGAGGCGCTGGGCCGCAAGGAGATCAGCCGCGACGGGATCATCGCCGATCAGGCCTACACGCGGGAGCAACTGGTCGCGGCCGGGGCGGCCCTGCCGCGCGAGTGGATCGAGACCGGGTGCATCATCGGGTCGGCCGAGCACTGCGCAGGCCGGATCCGGGAATACCTCGACGCCGGCGTGCATCACGTCGTCCTGCACGGCGCCTCACCGGCGCAGGTGGCACCGGTTCTTGCCCACTGGGCAGCTTGAGCGGTCCGTCGTCGGCCTTGCTGCGCGGTCGGGTACTGCCTGTCGGTTACCGTTGCGTCATGTCCAGCGAGTTGGCCCTCCCGCCGCGGTCGCGTGGCCGCCGACAGCGGGCCGCGCCGACCCGTGAGGCGATAGCCGAGTCGATGCGTGAACTGCTGAAGACCCGTCGGCTCGAGGCGGTCACCGTCGCGGAGATAGTCGAGCTGGCGCAGGTCTCCCGGCAGACGTTCTACTCGCACTTCGAGACCAAGTACTCGGTCGTCGCAGCGCTGGTCGAGGACATGGGCGAGACGATCTTCGAGCGGTGGGAGCATTTCTTCGCCGAGGACGGCCCGATCGACGAGGCTGAACTCCGGGAACTCGGGCTGGTCACCCTCGGGCGCTGGCGCGAGCAGGCGACGCTGTTCTCGGCGACCATCGAGGGTTGGCACAACGACCGGGAGGTCCACGACGTCTGGAACGCCGTCCTGGAGCGTTTCGCGGCGGCGCTGGCCGAGCGGGTCGAGCGAGTCCGTGAACCGCAGGCGGGCGACGACATGCTGTTCCCGGTGCTGATCTCCCTCTACGAGCGTTCGGTGTACCTGGCCGTCAGCGCTCCCGAAGGCCCGCTCGGTCGCTCCGACGAGGAGCTGGCCGAGGTGCTGGCGCACGTCTGGTTGCGTTCGCTGAATCTCGCCTGACCGATCTTTCACGACAGCTTCCGGCGCAATGTCGGGCTTTTGCGCGCAACTACTTGACACGTGTCAATACAAGCGTCAGGGTTTGCGTCAAGCGACCCAGATCACACGTCCGCGTTAGGAGCGGTCATGAGGCTCGGACTCCTGCAGGTCATGCAGAACTGGCACAAGGATCTGACGGACCATCAGACCTGGCAGAACGAGATCGGGATGGCCCTGGAGGCCGAGCGTCTCGGGTTCGAGTCCGTCTGGTGCGTCGAGCACCACTTCGAGCGCTACGGCATGTGCGGGGACAACATGCAGTACCTGTCCTACCTGGCCGGGCGCACCTCGACGATCAACCTGGTGCCGGGCGCGGTCATCCTGCCCTGGAACGACCCACTGCGGGTCATCGAGAAGATGGCGATGCTCGAGTACGTCGCGCCCGGGCGGGTGGGCTTCGGCGTCGGACGTGGACTGGCCAAGTGCGAGTACCGCGGGATGCGCCAGGACATGAACGAGTCGCGGGAGCGGTTCGACGAGGCAATCGAGATGATCCTTCGTGGCCTGGACACCGGGATCGCGGAGAACGACGGCACTTACTACCAGCAACCCAGGGTCGAGGTCCGCCCACGGCCGTTGAAGGGCTACCGCGACAGCTTCTACTGCGTGGCGATGTCGCCGGACTCGCAGATGGCCGCGGCCCGCTGCGGGGCGACCATGATGACGTTCATCCAGCACGCCATCGAGAACCACGTCCCGGGCATCGACGCCTGGCGCGAGGAGTACGCCAAGCACAACCCCGGCCGACCGGTGCCGGCTCCGAAGCTCACCGACGTCACACTGTGCCACGAGGACGCCGAGGAGGCCGAGCGTCTGGCGCACGAGTACATCGGCGTCCACTTCGGCACGGTCATGGAGCACTACGATTTCGCCGGCGACCATTTCAAGGACACCAAGGGCTACGAGGCCTACCAGCAGGGTGCGGACCTGATCAAGGCCGCCGGGCTCGACGGGGCCCGGACCGCCTACATCGACGCGCAGAACTGGGGAACGCCCGAGCAGATCATCGAGAAGTATCACGAGCGTCGGCGGGTTGCCGGTGAGTTCGAACCGCTGGTGGTCCTGTCCTACGCCGGGATGCCGGACGACGTCGCCCGAAACAGCCTGCGTCTGTTCGGCAAGAAGATCGCCCCGGCGATCCGGAACTTCGCCGCGGTACCGGCCGGGGTCTGATGAGCACCCTCACCCTCGAGCAACGCGTCCAGGCACTGGAGGACCGCAACGCGGTCATCGAACTGGCCGCCTCGTACAACCGTGGGGTCGACTCCTACGACGAAAACCTCTGGATGTCGGTGTTCCACCCCGACGCCGAGTATCTGATCGGGGACACCTTCGGCAACCACTTCGGCCATGCGCAGATCCGGGCGATCCTGCACACACTGCGGGACTACTTCGTCGAGATCCACCACTACGCCACGAACATCGTGGTCGAGCTTGACGGTGACAGCGCCAGGATGCTCGTCGACTCCGACGTGACGGCGACCGACCGCAAGGGCCGCGCCCTGATGCTCGCCGCCTCCTACATCGACACCTGCGAACGTCGCGAAGGAAAGTGGGCGTTCAGCAAGCGGGACATCACGCTGCACTATGCGACCCCGGTGGACACGCCGTGGAGCAACGACCCCGCCTCGCGGTTCGTGCTGGACGCCTGAGGCCGTCGATGTCCGAGGTCGATGTCCTGGTCGTGGGAGCCGGATTCGCCGGCCTGCGCGCGCTGCACACGCTGCGCGCCGCGGGCCGGCAGGTCGCGGTGCTCGAGGCCGGGGACGGCATCGGCGGGGTCTGGTACGTCAACCGCTATCCCGGGGCACGCTGCGACGTCGAGAGTTACGACTACTCCTACTCCTTCTCCCCGGAGTTGGAGCAGGAATGGCGCTGGACCCAGCGCTACGCCACCCAGCCGGAGATCCTGCGTTACATCGAGCACGTCGCCGACCGCTTCGACCTGCGGCGCGACGTCCACCTCGGACGCCGGGTCACCCGTGCGCAGTGGGACGACTCCGAAGGCCGGTGGGAACTGACCACCGAGGCGGGCGAGCGGTGGACCGCGCCGTTCGTGATCTGGGCGGTCGGCAACCTGTCGACCACCAAGCAACCCGAACTGTCCGGCCAGGCGGACTTCGGCGGCCGGATACTGCACACCGCCCACTGGCCCCACCAGGACGTGGACGTGACCGGGCTGCGGGTCGGGGTGATCGGCACCGGTTCCTCGGGGATGCAGTCGACACCGATCCTGGCGAGGCCCGCCGCTCATCTGACGGTGTTTCAGCGGACCCCCAACTTCAGCGTGCCCGCGGTGCACCGGGCGATCTCGGAGGAGGAGGACGCCGCAGTAAAGGCCGACTACGCAGCCCGGCGCACCCGGATCCTGGCCTCACCCAGTGGGCTGGGATTCCGGCCACGCCGTGAGGCGACCCTCGAGGTCGCCGAGGCCGAGCGGAACGCCGTGTTCGAGCAGGCCTGGCAGGGCGCCGGCTTCGGCTTCGGTCTGGCGTTCCGTGACCTGTTGATCGACGAGTCCGCCAACAGCCTGGCGGCCGACTTCATCCGGGCCAAGGTCGCCGGAATCGTGATCGACCCGGGCTCCCGGGAACTGCTAAGCCCTCGCGATCACCCGTTCGGGGCCAAGCGGCCGGTCGTCGACGACGGGTACTACGCGACGTTCAACCGGGACAACGTCAGCCTCGTCGACATCCGAACCGACCCAATCGTGCGGCTGGACGAGTCAGGGGTGGTCCTGGCGTCCGGGACCGCCCACGGCCTCGACCTGCTGGTCATGGCTACGGGTTTCGACGCGATCACCGGTTCGCTGCTGCGCCCGGAGATCGTCGGCCGCGACGGACTGACCCTGGGTCAGAAATGGGCAGCGGGTCCGATCACCTATCTGGGGCTGGGCACAAACGGATTTCCCAACATGTTCACGATCGCCGGGGCGGGCAGTCCCGGGCTGCTGATCAACGTGTTGGTCGGTATCGAACAGCACGTCGACTGGATCGCCGATCTTCTTGCCGAGATGGACGAACGCGGCGCCACCCGCGTGGAGGCCGCCCAGGTCGCCGAGCAGGAATGGGGAGCCCACCTGCTGTCCCGGGCCGAGCAGACCCTCTACCCGAAGGCACGCTCCTACTACATGGGCGACGAGGTCCCGGGCAAACCGCGGGTGTTCATGCTCTACACCGGGGGGTTGCGCGACTACCGGCGGATCCTGGCCGAGTGCGTTGCCGATTCCTACGCCGGCTTCGAGTTCGACAAGGACTGAGCCGATGTCGACAACCACCCCACTTCGGCTGCCGCCCCTGGCACAGCGCCGCGCCGCACTCGAGAGCCGCCACCCCACCTGGGTGCCACGCACCCTGCACGGGTCCCTGGACGAGGCCGCCCGGCTGTGGCCCGATCGCCCTTACGTGATCACCGACTGGGCCGACTGGACCTACGCGGACATCCGCGACCGTTCGATCCGGCTGGCCGCCGCGCTGATCGCCTCCGGGGTCCGGCCCGGCGAGCACGTCGCGGTGGTCATGGCCAACTGCCCGGAATTCGTCGCGGTGAAGTACGCCATCTCCCGGGTCGGTGCCGCAGCGGTACCGGTCAACTTCCTGAACCGACGCGACGAATTGGCCCACGTGCTCGCCGACTCCCAGGCGGCACTACTGATCGTGATGGACCAGCACCGCGACCTGGACTACCTGGGCATGCTCGACGAGATCATCCCCGACTGGCCCCGCCACGGCGGCGGAACCCGACTGCCGAACCTGCGCGAGGTGGTGGTCTTCGACACCCACGGCACGCTGCTGCCGTCCGGCACGCGTTCGTTGGCCGAAGTGGAGGCCGCTGCACCTGCGGCGATGATGATGCCGATCGTCGGTCCGGAGTCGGTCGCCGACCTGATCTACACCTCGGGCACCACCGGCGGGCCGAAAGGCGTCCTGCTCACCCACGACATGCTGCTGCGAACCGCTTACGCCGCCGCCTACGCGCGGGGGTTCCAGGACGGTCGCCGCATCCATTTCGCGCTGCCCATGTATCACGTGTTCGGCTACGTCGAAGGGATGCTGCCGGTCACGTTCGTGGGCGGCGCGATCATCCCGCACGTCGCCTTCGACCCGCAGGCCAGTCTGGATGCGATCGAGAACCATCGCGCCAATGACATGCTCGCCATCCCGCTGATGACCCGAGCCGTGCTGGACGCTCAGTTGGAACGCGTCGCGGCCGGGCACCCGGCAGAGCTGTCGTCGCTGACCTCGTTGCTCTCCTCCGGCACGGCCTCGCCCCCGGGGCTGTGGGACCGCATCGACACCGAACTCGGCTGCCGGGAGATCACCACCGGCTACGGCATGTCGGAGACCACGGCGTCGACCACCGTGACCCGCCCCGACGACCCGCCCGCGCGGCGGCGCGGCACCAACGGCCGCCCACGCGACGCCGGTGCGGCCGGAGACCCGCGACTGGGCGGGCGCCTGGTCGTGCACCGCTGTGTCGACCCGCGGACCGGCCTGGATGTCGGACGCAGCGCGATCGGTGAACTGCAGGCCTTCGGGCCGGGAGTCACTCCCGGCTACTGGAACAAGCCCGAGGCGACCGCCGCGGCGTTCACCGCCGACGGCTGGCTTCGCACCGGGGACCTCGCCAGCATCGACGACGACGAGTACGTCGTGCTGCTGGGCCGGGCCAACGACTGCTATCGCTGCGGCGGGGAGCAGGTCGTCCCCAAGGACGCCGAGGACGTGCTGCTGTCCCACCCCGCCGTGGCGCAGGCCCACGTCGTACCGGTGGCCGATCCCAGGATGGGCGAGGCCGGCGCGGCGTTCGTAGTCGCCAGGCCCGGGCTCGAGGTGAGCGCCGACGAACTTGGCGCGTGGGCGGCGCAACGGTTGGCGCGCTTCAAGGTGCCCCGGCACTTCTTCCTCGTCGAGGCCGGGGAGATCCCGCTCACCGCGAGCGGGCGTCCCAGGAAGTTCCTGCTGGCACAACAGGCGGAATCGCTGCTGCAGAAAGGTGTTTCCGGATGACACCCACGAACGGCGCCCCATCGCCGCGGGGGCTGATAACCCGCGACACCCCGATCGGTCATGAGTTGATCGGAGTCAGGAAGAAGGCCGCCATCCAACTGATGGGCTCGCGGGTGTGGGGCCGGTTCAACCCCAACCACTGGGACCCGGTGTACGCGGGCGAGACCGGTCTGCCCGCGCCGATCCAGACCGGGGAGATGTCCTCGGCCTACCTGGCCGAGATGTGTGTGAACCACTTCGGCGCCAACTTCTTCACCGGCGCCCGGATCAGTTGCAAGTACATTGCCTCGACCTGTGCCGACGAGGTGATCACCACCTACGGAGTCGTGCGCGACAAGACCCCGAAGGGCGAGGGCTACCGGTTCGCCGTGGAGATCTGGGCACAGAACGAGGACGGGGAGAAGAAGACCGTCGGGCTGGTGGAGGTGGACGTAGATGTCTGACGCACAGTCAGTTCTGCCGGGAACCGACTCACTGCGGCCCATGACGGCGATCCAGGTCCAGCAGACCCGCGATTTCGTCGAGAGCCTCAACTCGCAGTGCCAGACCTACTGGGACATGGTCGCGATCGGCGACGTGCTGGAGCGGGATCTGACCATCACTGCGGAGTTGGTGATCCTCTACTCCGACGGCATCGAGGACTACAACCCCTGGTACGAGGGTTGGCGGATGAACACCTGGGGGATCGAGGGGGAGTCGCCCTTCGGCGGCGCGGTGGTGCCGCCGCTGCTGGTGTCGCACTTCGTGCTCTCGGTGCAGTTCGACCACACCAAGCCGTTCGCGATCGGCTCGATCCACACCTTCCACGACTCGCAGATCCTGGCCCCGATCCCGGTCGGTGCCACGGTCCGGATCACCACGACCGCGATCGACAAGTTCGTCAAACGCGAACGCCGGTACGTGCGCCACGAGGTGCTGGTCAGCGACGTCGGCGACGGAACGCTCTACTTCCGCGAGGTCCGCGACATCCTCTCCCGCTGAGCACCAAGGCAGGAATTGCGCATGCAAACCCAGGTACCGGTCGCCGACGACCTGTTCCACCTCGATGGTGAGACTGCCGAACTGCTCGGATCGCGCTGCACCGGATGCGGGCACCACTGGGTCCCCCGCGCCATCGACTGCTGCAACCCCGACTGCACCGAACCGAACGTGCGCGAGGCGAGATTCGGGCGCACCGGCGTGCTGTGGAGCTGGACCGTGCAGCACTACCAGCCGCCGGCCCCCTACCAAGCCGCGGACTGGCAGCCGTACGCGATCGGCCTGGTCGAACTGCCGGAGGGTCTGCGGGTGCTGGCGCCACTGACCGGCGCCCCACCCGGCCAGGTCCCGATCGACGCCGAGCTGCGCCTGACAACCATTCGGCTCCACGACGAAGTCATCACCTACGCCTACGAACCGGTGGGGGAGTCCCACGCATGAGACCGGTCTACGTACTCGGCGTCGCAGCGCATCCGTGGGGCAAGTTCGCCGACAAGTCCCAGCTGCAGCTGGCCGTCGAAACGCTGAGCGCGGCGATCAGCGACGCCGGGCTGCATCGACGTGACCTGCAGGGACTGGTCGCGGCCAGCTCCCGTTTCGAAGGCGGAATGGGCTGGGGTCTGCACGCCAACGAGGTCCTGCAGACGATCTCCGAGAACGGCGCCGCGGCCGTGAACGTCGGCGGCGGGTGCGCGGCGGGTGGGATCGCCGTGCACACCGCCGCGACGATGATCGCCGCCGGGCAGGTCGAGGTCGTGGCGGCGTTGGGCGCGGAGAAGATGCCCAAGGGCTTCATCCCCAGGCCGCCGGGCTGCCCGGACGACATCACCGACAGCGACTACCTGCGCTGGGTCGCGATCGGCGCGACCAACCCTGCTTACTGGGCGATCGAGGCTCGGCGTCGGATGCACGAACACGGCACCACGGTCGAGACACTCGCCGCCGCAACGGTTCTGATGCGCCGCCACGGGTCAGCCAATCCACGGGCGCGGTACCGGACGCCGACCGACGTGGCAGAGGTGTTGACATCGCCGATGGTGGCCGACCCGCTGCACCTGCTGCAGATCTGCGCAGTCAGCGACGGCGCGGCAGCGGTCGTGCTCGGCTCGGCCGAAGCCGCCCGACGGGTTGGCGGACCCCTGATCCAGGTCGCCGGTTCCGCCGTGGCCACCGGACAATTCGGTGACCCGTCCGTGCGCATCCCGACGGTCTCCCGCAACGTTGTCGGCTCCCCGGTCCCGCACACCAGCGAGGTCGCCGGAGCGGTGACCGGCGCACTGGCTGCCGCGGGCCTGGGAACCGGCGACGTCGACGTCCTGGAGACGGCCGACAACACCGCCTGGCATCTGCTGGCTTGGCCGGAGAACTTCGGATTCCTCGAACCGGGTCAGGCCGACTGGATGCTCGAACGCGGGGAGTTCGGCATCGAGGGCAAACTGCCGCTCAATCCCAGCGGTGGCTTCCTGTCCTTCGGCGAGGCCACCACCGGAGGCTCCAGCGCCATCGGTCGCGCAATCGCCGTGCAGTTCGCCGCGGCCGGTGCCTGCATGGTCGTGGCGGATGTCCGTGCCGAACCCCGCGAGGGTGGCGCACCTACTCACGAGCTCATCCGCTCAGCGGGTGGATCCGCCGTCTTCGTGCCGACCGACGTCACCGTCGTGGCCGAACTGCAGCACATGGTTGCCGAGGCCGAGCGGCTCGGTGGCGTCGACATCCTCGTCAACAACGCCGGTCTGCTGCGGGCGGCGCGTCTGATCGACATGACCGAGAGCGACTACGACGCGGTCCTGGACGTCAACCTGCGTGGAGTGTTCTTCGCCGCCCAGGCCGCGGCCCGGGCGATGATCGCGGCCGACCGGCCGGGGGTGATCGTGAACTTGTCCTCGATCGGCGGGCTGCAGGGAGTGCCCGGGATCTCGGCCTACTGCGCGGCAAAGGGTGCCGTCCGACTGCTGACTTATTCGCTGGCCAAGGAACTCGGGCCACGCGGCATCCGCGTCTGCGCCCTGCATCCCGGAGTCATCGACACCTCCATGACCCGGGTCGACGTACCCGTCCCGCGCGGCGCGGACGGGCCCGCCGGACGCGACGTTCCACTTCGCCGATTGGGCACACCGGAGGACGTCGCCAAGGCCGCGGTGTTCCTGGCCTCCGATGAGGCGGCGTTCGTCACCGGGGCCTCCCTGACCGTCGACGGAGGCCAGTTGTGCATGGGTTGACCGAAATCCCTATGGAGAGGCGGAAGCAATGAGCAGCGCGGAGTTGGAGAAGGTACGACAGATGTGGCAGGGCCTGCTCGAGGCCTTGGCCCCGCCGGCCGGGATCCCGGAGTACCGCGACGGTTACGAGTCGATGCTCGCCGTGTTCCCGGTTCCCGAGGCCGCCACGATTCAGGAGGTCGATGCGGGGGGAGCCCCGGGTCTGCTGGTCAGGATGCCTGGTTCGGCGCCGGACTCGGTCGTGCTGTGGACGCACTCGGGCGGCTACGTGTTCGGCTCCGCCCACTCCTACCGGTTCTTCGGCGCCGCGCTCTCGGCAGCCTCCGGCGCGCAGGTGTTGCTGGTGGACTACCGACTCGCGCCGGAGCATCCCTACCCGGCCGCACTCGACGACGCCAAGGCGGCCTACCGATGGTTGCTGGCGCAGGGGTACGACTCCGCCCGCATCGTGGTCGCCGGCGACTCGGCGGGCGGCGGACTGGCCGCCGCGACATTGTTGGCCCTGCGCGACGAGGGCGACCCGATGCCGGCCGCCGGGGTGGTCGTCTCGCCCATGGCTGACTTCACCCTGTCCGGGGATTCGATCAAGGCGCGGGCCGATCGCGACCCCATCGCGAGCGAGGCGATGCTCGGCGGCCTCGGAGCGCTCTACGCCGGGGACGAGCCCATGTCCTCCCCGTACCTTTCCCCGGCCCTTGCCGACCTTTCGGGCCTGCCACCGCTGCTGGTCCTGGTCGGGTCCGAGGAGATCCTCCACGACGACTCGGTTCGCATCGTCGCCGGCGCCGAGGCCGCAGGTGGCCAGGCGAGGTTGGTCGTGGGGGAGGGGCAGTTCCACATCTGGCCCCTGTTCGCACCGATTCTGACGGAAGGTCAGCAAGCCCTTGAAGCGATCGGCGAGTTCATTCGTGACCGGACCCGCGCCACGAACGCCTGACCCGGCCGATCAGCCGGAACGCCCGGGATTCTGGCGTCCGGTCAGCCGGGTCTGGACCCCGCCGCGGGTGGGCCGCATCGAGATCGACCTGATCGCGGCCTACCCGCCGAGCGGGACCACGGGGCACGCGCGTGCCGCGCTGGAACGCGAGCAGGTGCGCGGCATCTGGACCGAGTTCGCTGCCGCGTGGGCGGGGCCGGCCCGGACCGACCTGACTCGACTGCGCGAGGCCTACGAGCAACTGTGCCAACGCCGGGCCCCGTCGGCGGGCGTTGGCGCGCGGTCCGTCGACGCCGACGGGGTGCAGTGCCTGCGGATCGGTGACAATCCGCAGCGCGTGATTCTGTTCGCGCACGGGGGCGGGTTCACTCTGGGATCCGCGCGCGGGTATTTGGGTGCGGCACGAACGCTGGCGGCGGCGGCCGAGGCGGACGTACTGGTTCCTGACTACCGACTGGCGCCGGAACACCCGTTCCCGGCGGGTCTGGACGATCTGTGCAGTGCACACCGTTGGCTGCTGGCACAAGGAACTCCGGCGGAGCGAATTGCCTTTGTCGGCGACGGATCCGGCGGCGGTCTGATCCTGTCGGCGTTGCTCGCACTGCGCGACGCCGGCGACGCCTTGCCCACCGTCGCGGTCTGTCTTTCGCCTTGGCTGGACTGCACCTTGCGCTCGCCGTCGATGGTCACTCACTCGGACAGAGATCCCGCGATGTCGATCGCCCAACTCGCGTGGTCGGCCCGCGCCTACCTTCAGGGCACGGAACCGACGAACCCGTACGTAGGCCCAGCCTTCGGTGATCTTCGGGGCCTGCCTCCGCTGTTGACGCTCGTGGGCAGCGAGGAGGTTCTGCTCGAGGAGAACCTGCGGTTCGCCGACCGTGCCCGAAGCCATGGCGTCGACGCGAGGCTTCACGTGGGTCTGGAGCAGACGCACGCCTGGCCGTTGTTCGGTTCCACCCTGAACGCCGGCCGACTTGCCGTGGATGCGGTGGGCCGGTTCATCGCGGGTCACTGCGGTTGGGGCGCCTGAGCACGCAGACCGCGGCGGGCAGCGCGACCCCGAGCGGGCCGAGGTCTCAGCGCACGAGGACAGTGGTCTTGCCCAGCGTGTTCCCGTTCACCAGGTCGGCGAACGCGGCACCCGCCAGCGAGAGCCCGTCCACCAGGTTCACCCGTTGGGACACCGTGCCGTCCAGGAACCACTGGGCGAGGTCCTGTCGGGCCTTGTCGTACTCGTCGAGGTAGTCGACCGTCCGGAACCCTTGCAGGGTCAGCGATCGGGTCAGGATCAGGTACCAGTCGATGTCCAACGGCGGCACGCGACTGCCCGCCAACCCGGTCATCTGACCGCACAAGGCGATGCGGCCCAGCGGGCGCAGTCGCTCCACGATCCGCGAGGACGTCTCGCCCCAGACGTTGTCGTAGTAGCCGTGCAGTCCGTCGGGGGCCCAGGCGTCCAGCCGCTGGGTCCAGTCCGCATCGGTTCGGCAGAGCGCGTGATAGCCCAGATTCGTGACCGCGTCGACCTTGTCGGACGACCCGACGACCCCGGCGACCGTCGCGCCGGTCCGGGCGATCAGTTGCAGGGCCACCTGCCCGACTCCGCCGGAGGCGCCGCTGACCACCATCTGCTCGCCCGCCCTGGGCCGTAGCGCCCGGGTCACCCCGAAGTAGGCGGTGATCCCGCTCAACCCGAGCAGGCCGACGTAGTGGTGCACCGGGATGCGCGAGTCCTGCAGGTCCACGGGGGTCAGCGCGGCAGGCTCCGCCAATGCATGGTCGGCCCACCCGAGTTCGCCGCTCACCCACGTGCCCTGGGCCAAGTCGGAAGCACGCGAGGCGATCACCTCTCCCACGCACCCCGCCGGCGGCACCGCCCCGGCAGGCAGGCCGCGCATGCGGATTCGTTGGTAAGGATCCAGCGAGATCGCGTGCACCCGGACCAGCACCTCACCGGCACCGGGGTCGGGCAACGGTTGCTCGACAGTCTCGAACGACTCGGCGGCGATCGGGCCGCTGCCGTCGCGGGTGAGCCGGACGCAGGTGAGGACCGCGGACATGAGGTTCCTCCGAATACCGTCCACCGAAAATACTTTACAAGCGAAACTTGTTGGCGAGATGCTCGGTGGTGTCGAGGTGCGATGTCAACGTCGCCGAGGTGTCCGCATCTCGTACAGATGCATGAGCGAGATCCCGCTTACGGTCCCAGCACCGCGAGGAACCGCGAGCCAGGAGGAAGACGTGAGCGCCAGCACCCGGGCCGGAATCGATCATCGCGACGGCGCGCCTTACTACCCCATGTTCATCGACGGCGCCTGGACCGACGCCGCCGAGCACTACACCATTGTCGATCCCGCGACCGAGGCCGTCGTCGCACGCGCGGCGAAAGGGCGCCTCGCCCACGCCGACGCGGCGGTCGCCGCGGCCGAACGAGCCCACGAGTCCGGCGTGTGGCGCTCGATGGCTCCGTTGGAGCGGGCTGCGGTGCTGGACGACGCGGCCGCGCGGCTGGAGGCGCGTGCCGAGGAACTGACCGAACTGGGCAGCCGGGAGAACGGCGCCACGGTCCGACTTTCCGGGCCGTTCAGCGTCGGCCAGCCGGTCGCCTTCACCCGGTACTTCGCCAACCTGCTGCGCAGCTACCAGTTCGAGCGCCCCGGGCCGTTGATGGGCCCCCTGCTCGCGGCCGGCACGGTGCGGCGCGAACCGATCGGGGTCTGCGCGGGAATCGTCCCGTGGAACTTCCCGCTCGCCTTGGCGATCTGGAAGGCGGTGCCCGCGCTGGCGGCCGGGAACACTGTCGTGCTCAAGGTCGACGAGAAGACCCCGATCGGTGCGTTGGAGTTCGCTCGGGAGTTGGCTGCCGCGGGGGTGCCCGAAGGCGTGATCAACGTGGTCACCGGCGACGGCGAGGAGGTCGGCGCCCGGCTGGCGGCACACCCCGACGTCCGCAAGATCGCCTTCACCGGATGCACCGCCACCGGCAAGGAGGTCATGCGAGCCGCGGCGGGCAATCTCAAGCACGTCACGCTCGAACTCGGCGGCAAGGGCGCCAACATCGTCCTGGCCGACGCCGACGTGGCGATGGCGGTCGAGGGCGCGATCTGGGCCTGCATGATGCACAGCGGCCAGGCCTGCGAGGCAGGCACCCGCCTGCTGCTGCCCAACTCCCTGCACGACGAATTCGTCGAACGACTCATCGCGCGGATGCGCACCCTGCGGCTGGGAAACCCACTGGACCCCGCCACCGACCTCGGCCCGCTGATCAACGCCGCTCAACGCGAGCGGGTCCTCGGTTACATCGAGACCGGCCAGAAGGAGGGCGCGAAGCTCGCGCTGGGCGGCGGTATCCCGTCCGGGCCCGGTTTCGAGAAGGGCTTCTGGGTCGAGCCGACCCTGTTCCTCGACGTCACCAACGACATGGCCATCGCCCGGGAGGAGATCTTCGGGCCGGTCCTCTCGGTGCTGCGCTACGACTCCGACGCCGAGGCCGTGAAGATCGCGAACGACTCCGAGTACGGACTGTCGGCCGGGGTCTGGAGCCGCAGCAACGAACGCGCACTGGCCGTCGCGAACGAACTCGAGGCCGGCTCGGTCTGGATCAACGACTGGCACAACATGTCGCCGTTCTACCCGTTCGGTGGGTGGAAGCAGAGCGGTCTGGGACGCGAACTCGGGCCGGATGCCCTCGATGCCTACACCGAGGAGAAGTTCATCTCCATCGACCTGACCGGTCGGGTCGAGAACCGAGCCTTCGGCCTGGTGCTCGGCACTGGGCCGAACTGAACCGGCGCCCCCATCCCAGCCACGCTGTCCGCCAACCAGTCCCGGAGGAACCCGTGACCGCCGCTTCCCAGATGCCGGACATCCTCTCGCCGGAGTTCGCCCAGGATCCGCAGCCCTATTACAAGATCATGCGCGACCACTACCCGTTGCTGCACCACGAGGCCAGCGGTTACTACTTCATCTCCCGCTTCGAGGACGTCGCGCGTGCCTACCGCGACTCCGAGGCCTTCAGCAACGTCAACTACGGATTCCAGATGGAGCCCGTGATCGGCCGCACGCTCATCCAGATGGGTGGGCACGAACACGCCGTCAACCGGGCGCTGGTGACCCCGACGCTGCGGGGCAAGTACCTGGAGTCGTTCAGCCCCCAGGTCCAGTCCAACGCCGACGCCATGATCGACAAGTTCCGGGGCCGCGGAGAGGTCGAACTCATCGAGGAGTTCACCAAGTGGTACCCGATCAACGTGGTCGTCGACATGCTCGACCTGCCGCGCGAGGACATGCCGATCTTCCACAACTGGTACTCCTCGCTGATGGCGTTCCTGTCGAACCTGACCCGTGACCCGGACATCCACGAGTGGGGTATGCGGACGCAGAAGGAGTTCCCGGAGTACATCCTCCCGGTGATCGCACAGCGGCGCCGCAACCCGGGCGACGATCTGATCTCGCGGCTCACCCAGGCCGAGACCGACGGCGAGTCCATGACCGACGAACGGATCAAGGCCCTGATCGGGTTGCTGTTCATCGCCGGTGGCGAGACCACGGACAAGGCCATTGCCAACTGCGTGCGTCACCTGTTGGACAACCCGGAGCAGTTGGCCGAACTCCGGGCCGATCCGAGCCTGGCCACCGATGCGATCGCCGAGTCCCTGCGTTACGCCCCGCCGGTGCAGATCATCCTTCGTACGGCCGTGAACGACATCGAGGTCGCGGGTGGGATCATCCCCGGTGGCAGCACGGTCGCTTGCGTGAACGGCGCTGCCAACCGCGATGAACGCCGCTTCATCGATCCGGACGTCTGGAACATGCATCGCACGGATCTGACGGTGGAACAGGCGTTCACCGGGGCCGCGGATCACATCGCGTTCGCCCTCGGTCGGCACTTCTGCGTCGGTTCCCTGCTGGCCAAACGCGAGATGGAGATCGCGATCGTCCGCCTGTTCGAGGCGATGCCCGACGTGCGGTGGGCCGACGGCTTCACCCCGGTCGACGTGGGCCTGTTCACGCGCGCCCCGCAGGCGTTGCGTCTGCAGTTCACCCCGGCAGCCTGAGGAAGACCCGCGAGGAGGTCCGGTGTCGCTTCGACCGCTGCCCGGTGCGCTACGGCCGCACAGCCGGCCCAGCTCGGCCGTCCATCTGTCCTGGGAACGATCCCGGGCGTGCGGGGTGGATCGGTCCGCGGCGATCGAGATGCTGCCGGTCGAGGCGTTCGACCCCGGTCAGCGGTTGCTCACGGCTGCCGATGCCGTGCTCGGCCAGATGATGGAGGATCTGGCCGGCGCCCCGTTGGCGGTTCTGCTGGCCGATCGCGACGGACTGATCGTGGATGCCCGAACCCCGGCGCCAGGTGGCACCATCGCCGATCTCGCCGTCAGCCGGGTGGGCCGCCGCTGCCTGGAGGAGCTGGCCGGCACCAACGCGATCGGGACCGCGTTGGAACTGAGCCGACCGGTGCGCATCCGTGGGGCCGAGCACTACCTGGAGTCGCTGCACGCTTTCGACTGCCTCGGCGTGCCGGTCATCCATCCCACAACGGCTCGCTCGGAGGGCGTGCTCAGCCTGTGTGGGGCGCAGGGCACGCTCAGCCCGGCGCTGGCGCCGTTCTTGACCTACGCGGCACGCGACATCCAGAAGCAACTCCGGTCCACAACTCCGCGCGGGCAACTGGAACTGCTCTCGGTGTTCCATCAAGCCTGTCGGCAACCCGGGGCTGTGCTCGTGCTGGGTCCGGACATGGTGCTGGCCACCCCGGAGGCGGCCGCGATGCTGGACCCGGTCGACCACCAGATGCTGCGCGAGCGGGCCGGGGAACTCCGGGTCGGCGTCCCGGCTCGGCTCGAACTCGAACTGTCCTCAGGCCGCCGGGTCCGACTGCTGCTCGAACGCTGCGGTGGCGGCCGGGCTCAAGGTGCTCTCGTCCGCATCACCAACGAGGCACCGGAGGACCGGCCTCGGGTCCCGCGCGGAACCAACGTCCGGGCCGGCGGTGTCGACCTCATCGGTGCGGCCCTCGAGGCAGCCCGGGTCAACGGCGCCCGGGCCTTGATCACCGGGGAGGCCGGGACCGGCCGCACCCGAGCCGCGCGCAATCTGGCCGGCAGCGCGGTAGCACATGTCGTCGACTGTGCTGCGACACCGAACGTGACCGAGGCTCTGACAGTGGCGCTGGGCGCCGCCCGCTGGGGCGACCTGGTCGGGCTGGACGGCATCGAAGCGCTCCCGGCGCCGGTGGCCCGCGAGTTGCTGCCACTGGTGCTCGGCGCCGAGGCCCGGCTGGTGATGACGGCTCCGCCCCTCTCGGAGCTGTCCGGGGCGCACGCCGCGCTCGTCGCCTGCTGCCGCACTCACGTCCACCTGCCGCCGTTGCGCGCACGCACCTCGGAACTGCCCAGCTTGCTGGAAACGGTCACCGCCACGTTGGCGGCGCAACTCTCGGTACCGGCGGTGCGCTGGAGCGCCGAGTCGCTCGCGGTTCTGCAGCGGCACAGCTGGCCCGGTAACTTCCACGAACTTCGAGTGGTCGTCGAGCAGGTGCTGCGCGAGGGCGCCGGACCGATGGTGTCGGTGGCCGCGTTGCCGTGCTCGGTCCGGGACAGCTCTCGTCGCCGGCTGACTCCGTTGCAGCGTTCGGAACGCGAAGTCATCACCGCCACCCTGCATGCCTGCAACGGCAACAAGGTGCACGCCGCGGAGCAACTGGGCATCAGCCGCAGCACGCTCTACAAGCGGATGCGCGAACTCGGTGTGCACCCGGGCTGACCGCAGCGGTTCAGACCCCGTCCGGGGTGTCGAACTCGCACAGCCGCTCCAACGCCGGCAGGGCGGCCAACAACGTCGTGAGATCGACGTCGGACAGCGCGCCGAGGTGCTCGGACAACCACTCGTCGCGGCTGTGGCGGACGCGGTGACACTCCTCGCGCCCGGCCTTCGTCAGGCTGATCAAGAAGGATCGGCCGTCGCCCGGGTCGCGCTCGCGCTCGACCAGACCGGCTGCCGACAACTCGTTGAACGACCGGGTGACTGAGGGGGGAGTGACTCCCTCGTCGAGGGCGAGTTGCCGGGCGGTGACCGGTTGGCGCCGCTCGATCGCGAACAACAGGGATATCTGAGGGTAGGTCAGATCGTCGGCGGACTGCTGACGCAGCAGGCGCCCGACCCGCCCCAGCGCCATCCGCAGTCGGACCAACTGCGCCATCTCCAGTCGTTCGCCGGTGGGCCCGGTCCGCGACGTCCGGGCAGGCGCGCTCGCACCAGGCATGCGGCAATCCTCCGGTCGACTGGCACGAGCATAAGGCCCGCAAGTGTCCGATTTCCGGCCGGCGCCGGTTGTTGCGGCGGGATGCCCGGGCGGCATAATCAGTTTACGACGTTAACTATCTCGGAGGCCCGCAGGTGACCCTGGCTTCGACCCAAGACCGAGCCCGCCTGTCCGGCGTCGAACGACTGCGCGGCCTGTTCGCGCCGGCCTCGCTTGCCGTGGTGGGCGCCTCGGAAACCTCCAGCTGGGCGCGGAATCTGCTGCACAGCCTGTCGCTGGTGCCGGGGACCAGGACGATCGTGCCGGTCAACCCCAAGCACTCCACCCAGTTCGGGCGCCCCTCGGTGGCCTCGTTGCGCGATCTGCCCGAACCGGTCGACCTGGCCTTCGTGCTCGTGGCCGCCGACAAGGTCGAGTCGGTGCTCCGCGACGCAGCCGCCGCCGGGATCCGGCACGCCATCGTGCTGGCCGGCGGGTTCGGCGAGGCAGGGGCCGATGGCACCGACCGACAGGCAGACCTGGTCCGGATCGCCGCCGAACTGGACATCACGGTGCTGGGGCCGAACACGATCGGCTTCCTCAACCCGCACGGAGGTTTCGCGCCCTGGGCCGTGGCGACCGCGGCGCCACCGCTGGTGGGGTCGCTGGGCGCGGTCTTCGAGAGCGGCTCGATGGCCCGCGCCACCTACCAGTTCGCCCAGGCTCACGGTGTCGGTTCCAGCCTTTGGGTGTCGGTCGGCAACGGCGCGGTGGTCGATTCCATCGACGTCATCGATTACCTGGTACAGCATGAGGGCACCCGCGCTGTCGCGGTGTTCCTGGAGACGATCAAGGACGCCGCCCGCTTCCAACGTGCCACCCGAGCGGCCCTGGAGGCCGGCAAACCCGTGGTCGCGTTCAAGGCCGGCCGGTCCGAGCAGGGCCGACGTTCTGCCGCCGCGCACACGGGCGCACTGGCCACCGACGACGCCGTGGTCGACGCGGCCTTCACCCAGTGCGGTGTCACCCGGGTGTCCAGCCTGGAGGAACTGGTTGCCACCACGGGGATGTTCGCCACCACCCGGCGGATTCCGTCCGGTTCCCGAATGGGCGTGGTCACCTCCTCCGGCGGTGGCTGCAACGTGATCGCCGACCTGGCCGAGGACGAGGGCATCACGCTGCCCGCGTGGTCCTCGGGCGTCGTCGAGGCGCTGCGGGAGTCGATGCCGGCGGAGTCCTGGCTGCAGAACCCGTTGGACACCACGGGATTCGGCCACGCCCGCAAACGACACCGCCCCACCAAGGCCGAGGACGATCTGCTCGAGATCACCTGTGCCGAACCCGGCGTCGACTTCCTCTACTCGATGATGACGCCGTTGCCCGCCGCGCCGCCCGAGGACGAGGAAGCCCGCGCTGCCCTCGAGGAACGGCTGCGGATTCTCGGCGACATCGTCCGCAACTCCCCCCTGCCGGTGTTCCTCTCCTCGAACACCTGCCTCGACCTCGCGGACTACCCACGACGTCTGCTCAGCGACCAGGACCTCCAGCTGCTGCCCGGCGCCGACCTGGCCATGAAGGCTCTGGGCCACCTGGGTAGATGGTCCTCGCGTCGAGAACGCGCGCTGCGATCGATCGGCTCGACGCCGTGGGCCCGGCCGCGGCCGACCGACACCGCGGTCCGCACCTGGGCCGAGGACGAAGGTCGAGAACTGCTGGCCGCGCACGGAGTGGCCCTGGTGCCGGCGGTCCTGGCCAGGTCTGCCGAGGAGGCAGCGAAAGCGCAACTGGACTTCGGAACCGCGGTCGCACTGAAGATCTGCTCGCGCGCCGTGGCCCACAAGTCCGACGTCGGCGGTGTGCGCCTGGACGTCGCCGGGGAACAGGCCGTGCGGGCCGCGCACACCGAGATCCGGGCCGCCGTCGCGGCTGCGGCACCGGATGCCGACCAACGCGGAGTGCTGGTCAGCCCGATGCGCCCTCCCGGGGTGGACCTGATGGTCGGCGTCAGCGTCGACCCGACGTTCGGACCGGTACTCACCCTGGCCCTGGGCGGCATCTGGGTGGAGATCATGCACGACAGCGCCCTGCGCGTCCTGCCCGTGACCGAGATCGACGTGCGCGAGATGATCGACGGCCTGCGGGCTGCCCCGCTGCTGCATGGCTGCCGCGGCACTGCGGCCGTGGACGTGGACGCCGTCTGCGCGGCCGTGGTCGGCGTCACCGATGCCGCGCTGGCTCTGGGCGGTCGACTGGAGGCACTGGAGGTGAACCCGTTGCGGGTCCGCGGTTCGCAGGTCGAGGCCCTTGACGTGCTGGTGGTCACCGGTGACTGAGACCGACGAGCGACCGGGCCCATTCGCGGGCGTGCGAATCCTGGACTTCACCCGGTTCCAGCAGGGCCCGTACGCAACCCGACTGTTGGCCGACCTCGGCGCCACCGTCCTGAAGATCGAACGGCCCGGCGGGGACTGGGACCGCCGACTGCGGTTGGCGCCCGACGGGTTCTGCGGCTTCTTCTACGGCCTGAACCGCGGCAAGCACTCGGTCGCCGTCGACATCACCACCGAGCAAGGCCGCCAGATCATCCTGCGACTGGCCGCCGAGTGCGACGTGGTGATCGAGAACTTCCGGCCCGGGGTCATGGACCGACTGCGGATCGGCTACGAAGACCTGCGCGCGGTCAACGAGCGGCTGATCTTCGCCGCCGGTACCGGTTACGGGCCACACGGCCCCAGCAGCGGCGAGCCGATGTTCGACATGGTCGCCCAGGCGGTCTCCGGGGTCTCGGACTTCAACCGTGCCCCCGACGGAACCCCACGACTGGCCACGCGGGGCTACGCCGACGCCGCGGGCGGGGTGTTCCTGGCCCTCGGCGTCGCCAGCGCCCTGTACGCCAGAGCAGTACACGGCATCGGCCAACGAGTGGACGCCTCGTTGGTCGGCGCCTGTCTGGGTCTGCACGCCCCGGAGATCACCCTTTCGCTGCACGAGCAGAAGCTCTTGCGGCCGCACCGACGGGTCACCTCCACCTCGGGAGCATTCCGCTGCCGCGACGACCGTTGGTTGGTCATCGCGGCCACCGACCAGAAGCTGTGGTCGACCCTGTGCGCGGCACTGGACCGGCCGGACCTGGCCGCCGACGAGCGCTATGGCTACGGGGCGATCCGGGAACGCAACCGCGACGACCTCGAGCCGGAGATCGAGACCACCTTCGCCACCCGCGACCGCGACGAATGGTTGCCGATCCTGCGCCGCCACGGCGTACCGGTCGGCCCGGTCAACACGTTCCTGGACCTGGCCGAGGACCCCGACGCTCTGGCCAACGGCTACATCCTGGAGCAGGACGACCCGCGCTGGGGCAAGCAGAAGATCGTCGGCCATCCCTTCCACCTCAGCGAAACCCCGGCCCGGGTCGGCGAATGGACCCCCGAACTCGGCGAGGACACTCGTGACCGACTGCTGGAGGCGGGCTACACCGAGGTGGAGATAGCCGATCTGATTGAGCGTCAGATCGTCGAGGCCACCGACGCCGGAGGCAGGTGAGATGGCGCGCTACGGCACCCCGGAGAGCATCGCGGCCGCGTCGGGCCAGATCCTGCTCGACATCGACAGGGCCGGTGGGGTCGCCTGCCTGACGTTGAACCGTCCGGAGAAGCACAACGCGCTTTCGGTGCCCATGCGCGACCGGATCCGTTACCTCATGGCTGCCCTGGCCGTCGACGACGACGTGCGGGTGATCGTGTTCCGAGGACGAGGAAAGTCCTTCTGCAGCGGCAACGAGATCAACGAGGAGTGGGGGCAACGCGCCGCGCACGAGCGGCGCCGCACCCTGGCCGTCGGCTACCGCTACGGCAGCGACATGGCCTGGGGCCGGCAGGGTTTCAGCCAGGCAATCTCTCGCTCCCCGAAGATCACGATCGCCGCGGTGCACGGCTACTGCGCCGCTGCGGCCTACTTCATGATCTGTTGCAAGGTCGACCTGGTCATCGCCGCCCGCGACGCCCGCCTCGGCGCGCTGGAAGCCAGGTTCCTCGGCCCGGCCGGTGCCGTCGCGAGTGTCCACATCAACCGCATCATCGGGATGAAGGCCGCCCGACGTACCGGGTTCACCGCCACCCCGATGTCCGGGGAGGAGGCCCAACGTCTCGGCCTGGTGTCGATCACTGCCGAGGCCGCAGAACTGGAGGCGGTCGCGAACACCGTCGCCGAGCGCATCGCGGCACGCGACCGGCGCGAACTGCTTTATCTCAAGGCCCGGCTGAAATCCGCCGAGGGGCTGATGGACACCAGCGTGCCCTCGATCACCGGCCTGCTGGTCTCCCACTACCTGCAGGCCGACCACGACGAGTTGGACTTCTGGCGCACCGCTCGAGACGTCGGCGTCGGCGGGGCACTGGACGCCGACAAGACGCGAACCGGTGCGGTCGACCCGCGCGGCGACGGGGCCGGTTCGTGAGCGGCCCCGTGGTGGTGGACGTGGCCGACGCGGTGGCGACCCTCACGGTCGACGACCTCAGCCCCCTGGCGCGCTACGACCCCGCATTCACCCGGGCGCTGTGCGAGGCCGTCGAGGAGACCGCTGACAGCGACGCGGTCAAGGTCCTCGTGCTGCGCACCGCCGCACCGGACTTCTGCCCGGACCTGCCCGCAACGGCCCCGGAGAGCGAGGTGTTCACTGCCTGGGAGCAGGACTTCGCCGCCGCAACCGCGTTGTACCAGTCGTTGTGCTTCTGCAAGAAGGTGACCATGACCGTGGTGACCGGGACCTGCGGCGCGGCCGGTTCCGGGATGCTGCTGTGCACCGACTTGGCCGTGGCAGCGACCGGAGCCCGCTTCCGATCGCCGTTCCTGGACCGTCCCGAGGCCAATTTCGTCCTGGGGGCACTGATGATGCGACTCAACCGAGCAAAGGCCTGGCTGGTCCAGAACCGAGTGCTCGAGGCCGACGAGGCGCTGGCCGCCGGGCTGATCAACGAGATCACCGCCCCGGCCGACCTGGACGAGGTCGTGGCCCGCCGGGCCACCACTGTGACCCGGATGCCGCTGGACGGCATCACGATGTCGAAGATGCTCCTGCAGGCAGTCCTCGACGGGCACGGCGTCGGCCGCGAGTTCGACCAGGCCGGCTTCTACGCGAACGCGAGATGGGGCGGGCGCCGATGAACCCGGAGCGACCCGGCGCGAGCCTGAGCATGGACCCGGCGGCCCACACGGCCCGGATCACCCTGCACGGCGAAGAGTTGGACCCGCCCACCGTCCGCTTGCTGTGCGACTTTCTGGACCGCATCGAGTCCGACGACGCGATCAAGGTCGTGACACTCACCGGCGACGGGCGAAACCTCAGCAGCGGTTGGGACCCCCGCGCCGCCTGGTCGATGTACGTCGAGGCCCCCGGCGGCGCGAGCAAGAAGGTGCCCAGCCAACGGGCACGCTTGATCGCACTCGACGAATTGTGGTGGGGGCCGCGCGGCCTGTGGTCCCGGCTGCTGCACTGCCGCAAGGTCACCGTGCTCGGCGCGCACGGGACCTGCCACGAGACCGGCCTGTACCTGACCCTGTGCGCCGACCTGGTCGTGGCAAGCGCCGACGCAAGCTTCGCCAACCCACGATGGAGCCTGTACGGGGTCGACGGCGACGTCTCGCTGCTGATCGCGACCGTCGGACTGCGGCGGGCCAAGGACCTGATGTTCTGCGCCGCGCAGTGGGACGCCGCACAAGCCCTGGAGATCGGGCTGGTCGACTGGGTGGCCGCCGACGACCTGCACGCCGAGTGCGACCGCGTCGCCGCCATGTGCGCCTCGATCATGCGCGACGGGATCGTCAGCGAGAAGTACGCCGTGTTCGCGTCCCTGGCGAAGATGGGCATCGCCCATTCCTTCGCCGCGGCCACCGTCGTCGGCGCCTCCTTGACCAACATCCATTTCCAACCGGGGGAGTTCAACGCGCTGCGCGAGATCCGCGACCGTGGACCGGATGGCGCCCGCGAAGCCGGCCGCAACTGGCTGGGGATCGACCGACCCGAGCCCGACACGAACGACAAGGAGACGACGTGATCCCGTTCGACGCGGCCCAGACCTGGACCAGTTTCGAGAAGTTCAAGGACCGGCCCAGAACCCCTCGGCAGGTCCAGATCCTGCAGACCGTGATCGACCACTCGCGTGCCGAGGTGGCCGGCGACATCGACGGGGTGATGGCAACCCTGACCGCGGACCCGCAGTACCACGACTACGGCGTCTATCCCGGCGTCGTCTCCGACACCGGACCCAAGGGCCTGGACGCGGTGGTAGGGCTCTACCGGGCCATGGTCGACTGCGGCTCCTACGTGATCGAGTCGCAGAAGCACCGGGTGATCGTCGACGACGAGCGCCTGGTTTCCGAGGGAACGTTCCGGCAGATCCTGCCCGCGGCCGCAGCCCACGCCCAGGGTCTCGTCGGCGCCGACGCCACCGGCCACTTCCTGGTAACCGCGCGCACTGTGGTGTTCTGGGAGTTCGACGAAGCCGGTCGGGCCAAGGGGGAGGACCGCTACGTCTTCGTCCAGAGTGTGGACCCGCTGGACGAGGCCGACCTGCCGGCCGACTACCCGGACCGACTGCGCATGGCGCGCGCATGAGCGGCTTGACCGACAGCGAACGACTGGACCGACTGGAGAGCCGGCACGAGATCGGAGACTTGGTCGCGGGATACTGCGAAGGCGTCGACCGCAAGGACCTGGACAAGTTCGTCGGGCTCTGGCACCCGGACGCGGTCTATCTGATCGGCGCGGGTCGCGGCGACTTCCACGGCCTGCAGGAGATTCGTCGTTTTCCCGAGGTCGCGGCACGCGCCTGGGTCCAGACCCACCACTGGACGACCAACCACGTCATCACCTTCATCGACGCGGATTCCGCGAGTGGACGAAGTGACTGCATCGCGATCTGTGAGCATCACGGGGGAGGCGCGTCGGTGATCTCGGCGACCTACCTGGACTCCTACACCCGCCGTGGGGGTGGCTGGAAGTTCAGCCGGCGCCAGGTGATCCGCTGGTTCGTGTCCTCCGAACTGGACATCAAGCTCCTGCCGCCCTGAGGCGCCCGCGCGGTTCGGCGAACGGCGACCGATAGGCCACGCCCTGCTCGAGGGCTGCTTGCGCCATCCAGGCGTCGATGTCGTCCGCAACCGAGTCGTCCACCAACTCGATCCACATGCCCGGTTGGACCGGATGCCGGTGGTAGGTCGCCCGATGGACTCCGCCGTCGGCGCCCACCCCGGACAGTTCGGCGGGGAAACCCAATTGCTCCAGCCGCGCGGACTGACCGCGCAGATCGTCGGTGTAGTAGCCGACGTGATGGATGTGCCGGTCGGTGCTCAGGTGCAGGTACGGACCGGGGTCGACCTGCTCGAGCAACTCGACGTGGTGCGGCCCTTCCAGGCTGTAGGTGAAGCGGACCTCGCGGGGCACCACCCCGGCCGGGCAGCGCATCGGCGTGGCCGCCGTCTTGGGTGGGGCCCAGTGGAACCCGAACGCCGCGGTCCACAATTGGGAGGCCACTTCGAGGTCGTCGACGATGACGCCGGTGTGGAACATCGTCAGTCCGTCCGGGCCGATCATCGCGCACTCCCGTCATGTGCAGAATTCGCACAACGTGGGCTCGAAAGTCCACCGCCGTGGATCGTAGTGTTTTACCAGCGAAACTAACTGGTTTCATCCGGAAGGAGGCGGTGCCGTGGCGACCGGCGGTCAACCGATCCTTCCCAGCCTGCTCGACCCAGCCGTGCTGGCCGACCCGCACGCGCTCTACCGCCGGCTGCGAGCCGAACGCCCGTGTCACTGGGACGCCAGTATCGGCAGCTGGCTGGTGACCCGGCACGCCGACGTCGGCACCGGATACCGCGACCCCGCCTTCACGACCAAGAACTACGCGTGGCAACTCGAACCGGTCTTCGGCCGCGGCCTGCTGCAGATGGACGGCCGGGAGCATGCGCGCAAGCGCGGTCTGGTGAACCCACATTTCCGGGGCAAGGGCGCCGAGCGGTGGAACGGTGTGATCGCCCGCAACGCGCAGGCCTTGATCGAACGCATCGTCGCCGTACGGGTCGAGGCCTTGACCGCCGCCCAACCCGTCGGTGCGGTCGAGTTCTGCAGCCAGTACGCCCACCAGTTGCCGATCGCCGTGATTGCCGATGTACTCGGCCTGCCCGAGAGCGACCAACCCCAGTTCTTCGCCTGGTACACCGCCATGATCGCCTTCCTGTCCAACCTGGCCGGCGACCCTGCCGTGGCGGCTGCCGGGGTGCGCGCCAAGGCCGAGTTCGACGCCTACATCACCCCGTTCATCGAGAAGCGTCGTGCCGAACCGGGGGATGATCTGATCTCGGCGATGTGCACGGCGGTGGTCGACGGGGAGAGCCTGGACGACACCGAGGTCCGCACCCACGTCACCCAGTTGCTGGTGGCCGGGGCCGAGACCACCGACCGCACCCTGGGCAACATGATCGCGCTGCTGTTGATACACCCCGACCAGTTCGAGGCAGTCCGCGACGACCGTGGCCTGGTCCCCGCGGCGATCGCCGAGACCTTGCGGCACAGCCCGCCCTCGCAGATGAACGCGCGGGTGCTCGACCGGGACGTGGAGATCGCCGGGACGGCCGTACCAGCCGGTGCCACGGTGACGCTGGTCATCGCCTCGGCCAACCGTGACGAACGCCGGTTCAGCGAGCCCGACCGGTTCGACATCCACCGGCCGGACCTCTCCGCGGAGCGAGCTTTCACCGCCGCCGGCGAGCATTTCGCCTTCGGCTCCGGCCGGCATTTCTGCCTCGGCGCGATGCTGGCCAAGGCCGAGCTCGAGTACAGCGCCAATGCGCTTCTCGACCGATTCCCGGCGATGCGACTGGCCGAGGACTTCACGCCCACCTTCAGCGGGCTGAAGATGCGTGCCGTCACAGAGCTGCAACTCCTGCTGTAGGGGTCGAACAACCAGTCACGACGGAGGAAGACCATGGGACGAGTGCAGGGCAAGGTCGCACTGATCACCGGCGCCGGGCGGGGGCAAGGCCGCAGCCACGCGATCCGGCTGGCCGAGGAGGGCGCCGACATCATCGCGATCGACGCCTGCGTCGACTACGAGACGATGAACTACGCCATGGCCACTCCCGAGGACCTGGCCCAGACGGCCAAGGCGGTCGAGGCCCTGGATCGACGCATCCTCACTCGGCAGGTCGACACCCGCGACCTGGCCGGGTTGACCCAGGCCGTCGAGGACGGCGTGGCCGAACTGGGAAAGCTCGACATCGTCAGCGCCAACGCCGGGATCTGCAGCATCCAGAACTGGGATGAGGTCACGCCGCAGCTGTGGCAGGACACGATCGACGTCCTGCTCACCGGGACCTGGCACACCTGCCGGGCCACCATCCCGCACCTGATCGCCAACGGCGGGGGGTCCATCATCATCACCGGCTCGACCGCCGCGGTGAAGGGCCAGGCGTTCCTCACCCCCTACGTCGCCGCCAAGCACGGCGTGGTGGGGATCATGCAGAGCCTCGCGAACGAACTGTCGCTGCAGAACGTGCGGGTCAACTGTGTGCACCCCACCGGCGTGAACACCCCGCTGGTCGCCGGATTCGGCGGCCTCGAGACACTCCTGGCGCGCAACCCGCACCAGGCACCCTGTTTCGTCAATGCCTTGCAGGTGGACATGATGGAGCCGATCGACGTCTCCAACGCCGTCCTCTACCTGGCATCCGACGAATCCCGGTACGTGACCGGCAGTCAGCTCGTCGTGGACGCAGGCAACCTCGCCCGGTGAGCTGCGGTTGCCTCGCCGCAGTTCGGCCCGAGCGCGGCGTGCCAACGCAGCACCGAGGTGCGAAGCTGCACGGACATGATCAGCATCCAGAGTCCGTAGAACACCACGCCGAAGTAGAAGACGAAGACCCCGTGCCAGGCGAACGGGCCGCTCTTGAAGAAGTAGGCCAGCAGTGCGGGCACGAAGGACAGGGCGACCCAGATGTTGAGATAGCCCAACCACCGTGGCAACAGCGGCTGTTCCCGATCGTCGGTGAGGATGGCTGCGGCGATCACCAGGCCCTGCAGGGCGAAAGGGCCGACCGGGGTGAGGAACAAGATCCAGCCCAGGTCGTGCAGCGCCTGGGTGGTCTCCGGGTTGCGGCCCGGACGGAACGCGGCCACTTCCAGGACGATCATCGGGACGAGCAGCATCACCCAGGTCACCGCCCCGGTGATGGCCGCAAGGATCGCCAGCACCGGAGAGCCGCCGCGGGCAAGACGCCACATCTGAAGAGTGATCAGCGCGAGCAGTGGTCCGACCAGGCACACCCCGAGGCTCGCCAGCATCAGGCCGACGCGGATTGAGGTCAGATGTTGGACGTAGTAGTGAACGACCTGGGTGGGGGTGTCGTTCGCTTTCGGCGGCAGGGGCAGGAAGCGCGCCAGCACGAACCCGGCGAGCGCGACGGCAAGCCCGACCAGACCGGCCCACGCGCAGCCGAGTTCGGCCAGGCGCCCGGTGGATCGCGACGTCGCACCGTTGTCGCGCGGTTCCGCGCGGGGCGGGTCAGGAGCCAGATGCTGCGCCATGAGCCATCCCCAATCCCCGCGCCTGGACATCGTGTCCGCACATAGTGTTGCACGCGGCCACGCCGGCCAAGGTTGGGGTCTCAGGTCTGTTCGTGGGCCGCTCGCAGCACGACCACGGAGCGGCCACGGACCCGGTAGGTGGCCCCGGCGGGGGGTCCGGCGCCCGTGGATCCGTCGGGGGGGACAGGACGGGCGGTGTCCAGGATCGGCTCCCAGGTCTGGGTCTGGTCCCTGGGCATGACCCAGTCCATGTCGGCGGGGTCGGCATTGAACAGCAGCAGGAACGTGGCGTCGACAATGCGATCGCCGTCCGCGTCGGGTTCGGTGATGGACTGCCCGTTGAGGAACATGCCGATCGTCCGGGCGAACCCCGCGTTCCAGTCCTGGTCGCTCATCCGGTCGCCGTCGGGTCGGTACCACCCGAGGTCGATCGTGCCGCGTATCGGCCTGCCCTGGAACCAGCGCTTGCGGCGCAGCACCGTGTGCTCACGACGCAGTGCGATCAGTCGGCGGGTGAAGTCCAGCAACTCGGTGTCGAGGTGTGCCCAGTCGAACCAGGAGATCTCGTTGTCCTGGCAGTAGCCGTTGTTGTTCCCGCGTTGGGTGCGACCGATCTCGTCGCCACCGAGCAACATCGGGACTCCCTGGGACAGCAGCAAGGTGGCCAGGAAGTTGCGTTGCTGACGCTGCCTCAGTTCGAGCACGACCGGATCAGCGCTCTGGCCCTCGGCCCCGCAGTTCCAGGACCGGTTGTTGCTGTCGCCGTCGGCGTTGCCCTCGCCGTTCGCCTCGTTGTGCTTGTCGTTGTAGGAGACCAGGTCGTGCAGGGTGAAGCCGTCGTGCGCCGTGACGAAGTTGACGGATGCGACCGGGCGGCGCATGTCGCCGGCATACAGGTCGCTGCTGCCGGTCAGCCGGGAGGCGAACTCCGGGACTTCGGCCGGTTCGCCGCGCCAGAAGTCGCGCACGGTGTCGCGGTAGCGGCCGTTCCACTCCGACCACAGTGGCGGGAAATGGCCGACCTGGTACCCGCCGTCGCCGAGGTCCCACGGCTCGGCGATCAGCTTCACCTGCGAGACCACCGGGTCCTGCGCGACCAGGTCGAAGAACGCGGACAGCCGGTCCACGTCGTGGAACTGGCGGGCCAAAGCGGCTGCCAGGTCGAAGCGGAACCCGTCGACATGCATCTCGGTGACCCAGTACCGCAGCGAGTCCATGATCAGTCGTAGCGTGTTCGGGTCGTCGACGTTCAGGCTGTTGCCGGTCCCGGTCGTGTCGTAGTAGTAGCGCCGGTCGTCGTTCACCAGGCGGTAGTAGGCGGTGTTGTCGATCCCCTTGAACGACAGCGTCGGGCCCAGCTGGTTGCCCTCGGCGGTGTGGTTGTAGACCACGTCGAGGATCACCTCGATCCCGGCGGCGTGCAGGGCGCGCACCATCGACTTGAACTCCGGCACCTGCCGGCCGCCACCGCCGGTGGCGGAGTATGCGTCGTGCGGGGCCAGGAAGCCGATGGTGTTGTAGCCCCAGTAGTTGCGCAGGCCACGCTGGATCAGTTGGGACTCGTGCAGGAACTGGTGCACCGGCAGCAACTCCACCGCCGTCACTCCTAGACGCGTCAGGTACTCGATCACGGCCGGGTGCGCCAGGCCGGTGTAGGTCCCGCGCTGCTCGGTGGGCACATCGGGATGACCTGCGGTGAAGCCTTTGACGTGGACCTCGTAGATCACCGATTGGTTCAGCGGGACCTCCGGATGGCGATCGCCGGCCCAGTCGAAGCCGGGGTCGATCACCACCGAGCGGGGCACATGCGCGGCCGAGTCGGCGTCGTTGCGAGAATGCTCGTCGCCGAAGTTGTAGGCGAAGCAGGCCTGGTCGTAATCGACCTGCCCGTCGATTGCCTTCGCGTAAGGGTCCAGCAGCAACTTGTTCGGGTTGCACCGCAAACCCGCGGACGGGTCCCACGGCCCGTGCACCCGATACCCGTACCGCCGGCCCGGGCCCACCCCCGGCACCTGCCCGTGCCAGCACCACGCGTCGAGCTCCTCCAGTCGGAGCCGTTCCTCCGTGCCGTCCTCGTCGAACAGGCAGAGCTCGACCGACTCCGCAACCTGGGAGAACAAGGAGAAATTCGTGCCCTCCCCGTCCCAGGTCGCACCGAGCGGGAATGCCCTACCGGGACGGACTTTCATCACCGATGTCCCCGACATCCTCAGCCAAGGAGCTCCTGCCAATTCTTGGGCACCCGTCCGACGGGGCCGGGGGATCCTTGAGCGATCGGTCGATGTTGCGGGTCGGCCAGTTCCGGTCCGTCGTAGCCGTAGTACTCCTCGGTGCGGAAGTTCCAGATCCAGTCCTCGCCAGGTTCGAAGGACCGGATGTACGGGTGCCCGCTCGACGCCGCATGCGAGGTGGCGTGCTTGCGCAGGGAGTCGTCGCAGCACCCGATGTGGCCGCACTGCATGCAGCGCCGCAGATGCACCCACCAACCGCCGGTGGCGTCGCACTCCAGACATCCCGTGCCGCTCGGCGCCACGGTCGGGTCGATACCCGGGATACCAGTTGTCATGTTCCCTCCGTCCTTGCGGTTGGCCGTTATTGCCAGTGGGCGGGGGACCAGTCCCCGCTCGGGTCCGTTGTCTGCCCCACCTCGATCAGATGACCATCCGGATCGCGGATGTAGCAACGGATCTCGTACTCGTGCTGCTTCGGCGGCGTCAGGAACTCAGCGCCTCGGGCGCTCCATTCGGCGTACCGGGCCGCGATGTCTTTGACACGGATGTTGAGAAAGCTGCTGACCCGAGCGGGGTCGCTCGGCGCCTGCAGGGTGACCGCGGGCTTGTCATCGGTCGGGCCACCGCCGACATTGATGATGATCCAGCTGTTGGCCAGTGCGACATAGGTCGGCTCCGGGCCGAAGACCACGGTGCCGCCGAGTACGTGGGTGTAGAAACGGACGGAGCGCTCGACATCGTCGGAGACGATGAAGTGGGCCAGCACAATTCCGTCCGGGGGTGCGGGTGATTCAGCCACCGTGGACCTCCGTCGATCGGGCGTTCAGAGGACACCTTCGTCGTGCTGGATCGCCACGGCGGCTTCGGCCAATCGCCGGTCCCAGCCGTGGAACTGCGACAGTTCGCCTGCGTCCCACGCCTGGCGCAGCCCAGGCTTGCTGAGGTCCCAGTCCGGGCGGATCTCCTGGCTCGCGGCCCGTAGGTCGTGCCACAGCTCGGCGATGGATGGCCGGCCCCAGTACCAATAACCGTTGTAGACGCTGTGGATGATCAGTCCCGGCTTGAGGATGATCGTGTGCGGGATCATCGGGTTGTGCTCGGGGTCGGTGTACTCCTGGATGTCGAGGTCCTTCTGGACGGTCCGACCAGGATCCGCGAGGAAGGTCCATTGCGCGCCGACCGAGGCGCGGAACTCCTGCAGGACGTGGTGCTCGTCGGTGGTGATCGTGGCGACCTGGGTGTAGGCGACCGCGATCTGGGACTGGAACGCCGCAAGTTCCCGGTGCTGCTGGTGTTCCTTCGGGCAGTAATGACCCCGAGCCAAGGTGAGGATCAACGGGTCGCGCCCCTGAATCTCGCTGAGCGGGCGGACGGTTTCGGTGTGGTCGGGCAGCGCGTAGTCGGGGAAAACCCCGCCCGGGACGATGTCGGAACGCATGGATGGGTCACCTCTCCTGGGCCATCGGTAGGGATGTTCTCCCGCTGATGATCATGGTCAAAGATTGACAGCTCGGGCGAGGGACTCGCGCCAGGGTGACACCCTGGCGAGACGGGCCAGGGTCATCTCTGCAGCCCCGGTGCCAGCGCGAGGACGCCGTGCGCGATCAGTTCGACGGCGATCGCCAGGATCAGGAAGCCGAAAATTCGCGTGAGCGCTGCTATCCCGGTGACGCCAAGTCGGTTCAGGAGTGGGTCGCCGGCGACCAGCACCAGGGCGACCACCACGCCCATGACAACCGAACCGAGCACGATGCCGAACTCCGCGGGGACGGAGTTAGAACGACTCGACAGGGCGATCACGGTCCCGATCGCTCCAGGGCCGGCCAGCAACGGCATCGCCATCGGGGAGAAGGAAATGTCATCGGCGGCCACCGCGGCCCCGTGCTCGGCCTGCGTCAGCCTGGGCCCGTTGGTGACCATCCCGTAAGCGGTACGGGCGACGACCAGGCCACCGGCTATCTGCAATGCAGGCAGCGAGATCCCCAACCCGTGCAGCAGTCCCTTGCCGGCCGCGGTGAAGGTGACCAGCAGGAGGATCACCCAACCGGCGGTGCGCAACGCCTGCGCCCGGCGCCGGGCCGGGCTGTCATCGACGGTCAGGGCGAAGAACGCCGGCAGGTTGCCGATCGGGTTCATGATCGGGAACAGCGACAGCAGCGTCACGGAGAAGGCTTGCGACAGTCCTTTCAACTGACGCACCGGATCGCTCGGTCGGCCCGGTGTCGAAGTCGGCCGTCGAGGTCGAAAGTCATGCCGGCCTCCAACCGGTAGTCAGCGCGACCCGCAGCCGGTCGCAGTCCGCCCGGCACCAACGTAGGCCGCCTGCCGGAGCCGATCGCACCAGGGCCTGGCCCTGGGGCGGTCCCGGCCACCCCTCGGTCCCTGGGGCTGCCAGGATGACCAGGGACAGGGCGCAGGTGCGATCGCCCGGCTGACTGGGCACCGTGGGCCCCGGTGGCGCCGGCCGGTTGCCACCGGGACAGGGCAGCAAGGAGCGCGTGGGTCGACATGGCACTCGAGGTGGTGGCGTTGCCCGTCTCCGATGTAGCGCGGGCCAAGGACTTCTACGTGAACCCGGGGTGGCGCGCGGATGCCGATCTGGCACCCGATTAGGACTTCGGGCGGTCCAACTGACCCCTCCGGGGTTCAAGGCTGGCCCCGGGAAGCCTCGTTCGCGCCCGTGGCACTGCCTGGCCGCACCCGGGCACCACCGGGCCCCGATCCCGAGATGACGCCCCGTCAGGATGCAGCAGGGCACGGCCTATCCGACCCCGCGGTGCGCCACGCGGGGTACCAGGGACACTCACGGGTGCGAACGTTCCGCGGACAGGACAGATTTGGCCTGCTGGCCAGTAGGTCCATCGGAGGCGAATCCGCGTACACCGAGCGGCGAGGTAAATCCTCAACCCTGGAAGGAGAATACGAGATGATCACTACCACGCTCCGCCGGCCCGCGGATCCGCCGCACCGCCGGTCGGGCTCGGCGGCGAAAACCGACACGGGGTGGAGGCAACCGACGCGGACCTGTTCCGGGCGCTGGCCTCGGAAGGTCCGCGCGAGGCCCGAGCGGATCCGCCGTGGCTGCGTGCCGCGGCGCTGGGGCCCACGGCCTGGCTGGGGAGCTATGCGCTGCTCCCGCTGGCGAAGGTCTACCAGCCGATCTGGAAGTACGACGCCCGCACCCTGGGCAAGGACCTCTCGGCGCATCTGGTCTTCGGCGCCGCCACCGGTACCGCTTTCGCGGCGCTGACCCACCGTCACACTGCAGGAGTTCGATGATGCGCACGCACCAACCGGACCAGGACGTCTTCCGATCGGTTCTGCCCGAGGATATCCGCTGGGAGTCGTTCCCGGCGTTCCCGCCGTCGGTCCGCCTGGCCGTCGTCGTCGGCCACCCGAGCGAGCCCGGGCCCTATGTCATCCGGGTGAAGGCCCCCGGCGGGGTCAAGCTGATGCCGCACCGCCACCCGGAGGATCGCGTCTACACAGTGATGTCCGGGGTGTTCTACATCGGCCTGGGGGCGGAGTTCGATGACCGAAAGCTCCAGGCGTACCCGCCAGGGGCCGTCGTCGTACTGCCGGGCGGGACCGATCACTTCCACTGGGCGAAGGCTGGTGAGTACATCACCCAGGTGACCGCGATCGGGCCGCTCGACCTCGAATACGTGAATCTGCAGGACGATCCGCGCCAGGCGTGACGGCCACGGCCGGCGAAGGCCGTCAACTATCCGCCCAGGGAACGGGCGAATCCGCTGATGTCCCGGATGGTGGCGGCGTACACGTCCGGCAGCGCCGCCCGGAAGATGACGTCGCCGGCGTGGCACGTGCCGGGCACAATCCGGGCGGCGGCGGGGACACCGGCCGCGATCAGCCGCTGGTACATGGCCAGGCCGTCGTCGCGCAGCGGGTCGAGTTCGTTCACCGAGATGATCGTCGGCGGCAGCCCGGTCAGATCGGCCGCGGCGGCGTGCGACGGCCAACAGGTGGCCTCCTGGGCGTTCTTGCCCTCCGGGTCGTAGACCTCCGCCAGCAGGACCAGCATGGATTCGGAGATGAAGTACCCGTCGTTCTCGCGCGCCGAGGTCAGCGCGGTGGCGCCGTCGCGCGGGTCGTGGACGTAAGGGCACTGGGCGTAGAGGCCGGCGATCTCACCGATCCAGCCCTCCCGATTCGCGCGCACCGCGGTGGCCAGCGTCAGGTTGCCGCCGCCGGACTCCCCGGACACGACGATGTGTGAACCACCGAGTTCCCCGAGGTGCGCGTGCACCCACCGGACCGCGTCCGCGCAGTCGTCGGGCCCGGCCGGGTACGGATGCACGCCCTGTGCGCCGCCGCCGTTGCGGAACTCGACGCCGACCACCACCAGGCCGCTCGCGGCCAGCTCGTCGCGCCACCGCGTGTAGGCAGCGCCGCCGGCCTCGAGCAGCACCATTCCGCCGCCGTGCATGTGCACGATGCACGGCAGCGGGCCGATGGCGCCCGCAGGCTTGTGCACGTGGAGCGTGATCTCGTGGCCCGCGGTGCCCGGCACCGTCAACGTCTTCCGGTCCACACCGGCAACCGGGTCGACACCGGCCAGGGCGGCGCCGAAGAGAGCTTCGAAACCCTCCTCCGCGGCGGCGATGAAGCCGAGCAGGTCCTCCCGCGGGGAGGTGACGGTCAACGGGGGTTCGGCCGCGAGCGCGTCGAGACCGAACGCGGCCAACGCGGTGGCCAGTCGGGCGTCGGTGCGCGGGTCGGTGCCGAGGGAGGAGGCCGGGTCGCCCAGTCGGCCGGGTGCGATGTCGGACATGCGCTCCACCTTCTCTGTGGCCGGGGAACGTCCTGGTCGCTCCGGCGTCCGGCCGAGCCTATGCAGAGCAGTGGTACCTGGCCAGAGTCTTCGACGCTGCAGACAGTGCAGGCCCGGGTGTGGTCGACTGCCGCCAGTGGCCGTGCGACTGCGGGAGTGCCGATGTATCTGACCCAGGGGCTGCACCGGGCGCTGGCCCAGACGCCGGAGCTGCCCGCGACGATCTTCGGCGACCGGATTCGGACCTGGCGGGAGTCGGTGGACCGCATTGCGCGGCTGGCCGGAGGCCTGCGTGAGCTCGGGGTCGCGGCCGGGGATCGCGTCGCGATCCTCGCGCTGAACTCCGACGTCTACCACGAGACGCTGTCGGCGATCTCGTGGGGGGACGGTGTCGTCGTACCGGCCAACACGCGGTGGAGCGCCGCGGAGATCGGCTTCTCGCTGGCCGATTCCGGCAGCACGGTGCTGGTCGTCGATGACGCGTTTGCCGCGATGGTGCCGGAGTTACGGGCGCACGCGCCGGGCCTCGGCGCGGTGCTGCACACCGGGAGCGGGCCGGCGCCGCAGGGCGCGCTGGACCTGGAGGCCGTGATTGCGGGTGCCGACCCGGTCGCCGATGTGCGTCGGGGTGGGGACGCGTTGGCCGGGATCTACTACACCGGCGGCACGACAGGCCTGTCGAAGGGTGTGATGCTCAGCCACGCGAACCTGCTCACCTCGGCGCTGGGCATGGCCGCGGCAGGGCATTTCATGGTCGCCGGTGGGCGGTACCTGCATGCGGCGCCGATGTTCCACCTCGCCGACGGGGCCGCGTGGACGGCACGCAACTGCCTGGGTGGCACCCACGTCATGGTTGCGGGGTTCACCCCAGCCGGGGTGGCCGCGGCGATCGAGGCACACCGGGTGACCGAGGTGCTGCTGGTCCCGACGATGATCCAGATGCTGGTGGACGATCCGGCGTGTGCCGATGCGGACCTCTCTAGCCTGCGGCACTTGTTGTACGGCGCTTCGCCGATCTCGGAGGCGGTGCTGGAGCGGGCGGCGAAGCGGTTGCCCACCGTGGAGTTCACCCAGGCCTACGGCATGACCGAGTTGTCACCGGTCGCGACGTTGCTCGGCCCGGCCGAGCACGGGGTCGAACGGTTGCGCCGATCGGCCGGCCGCGCGGCCCCGCACGCGGAGGTGCGCATCGTCGACCCGGACGACAACGAGGTGCCGACCGGGGCCACCGGGGAGATCGTCTGCCGCGGTGGGCACGTGATGCTCGGCTACTGGAAGCGGCCGCAGGAGACGGCAGCCGCCTTACGCGGAGGCTGGATGCACACCGGCGACGGCGGTTATCTCGACGCGGACGGCTACCTGTTCGTCGTCGACCGGATCAAGGACATGATCGTGTCCGGCGGGGAGAACGTCTACTCCGCGGAGGTCGAGAACGCCTTGGCCGCCCACCCCGGCGTCGCCGCCTGCGCGGTCATCGGCGTCCCGGACGAGCAGTGGGGCGAACGGGTCCACGCCGTGGTCGTGCGCGCCCCCGGCGCGACTGCGACCGAGGACGAGCTGCGGGATCACGTCCGTGCGCTGATCGCGAGCTACAAGACACCCCGCAGCGTCGAGTTCGTCGAGGCCCTCCCGCTGTCCGGAGCCGGGAAGGTCCTCAAGCGCGAACTCCGCGCCCCGTACTGGGCGGCGCAGGCCCGCGGGGTGTCCTGAGCCCCCGGGGAGATTGCGGCTGTCGACGGGTCGAATCAGGTTGGGCCGACCGGATGTCGTGTCCCCGTCACATCGATGCGACAACTGTCGGTGCCGGGCCATTCGGTTGTCATGGCGAACCTGTCGCCGCGGATGATGCTGCGCCGCAACTCGACCGGCTGCTCGCCCAGAGCGCCGATCCGTTCGACGGCCAATGTGGCCGCGTCCGCGGGCAGGTCGAGCAGGCGCCGAACCTGGCGGTCCGGAACCTCTGCGCGGATGAACTCACGTCCACCGGTGAGTTGTTTGCCGGTCAGCCGGGCCAGTTCGTCGTAGAGGCCGGAGTGGCCGAAATCGCCGGCCAGCAGTGGGTCGGCAAGTTCCCGCAGCAGCCAGGCACGGTCGAGGGCCAGGGGTTCGCCCTGCGCCAGGCGCAGCCGTTCGAGGAACACGTACTCCGTGGCGGCGGGGTACCCGAGGCGGTCGGAGACCTCGTCGTCCTGGCGCACGTCGAGCACCCGGACCTGGCTGCGCTGTTCCAACCCGGCCGCTTCCACCGATCGGAACAGGGAGTACATCGTGCCCAGCGGTTGGTCGATGGCCGGGGGGCGGACCGCGGTGCCTCGGCCGCGGGCCGAGACCACCGTCTCCTCGGCCCGCAGCCGGCGCAACGACTCGCGGATCGTGTGTCGGCTGACCCCGTACTGCTCGGTCAGGTCGTGCTCGCCGGGGAACGTCACGGAGAACTCCCCGGTGGCGATCCGCCGCCGCAGATCGGCCTCGACCTGTTGCCACAGCGGAATACCGCTGCTGCCGTCCGGGGCGTGCGGCCCGCGGTGCCCGGTTCGGGCGAGGGGGGTGTTCATCGGACGGTCAGTGGCAGGGCGCGCCCGACCAGGCTGCGTCGCACGGTCGGGAGCGTCGTGGCGATCGCTGCCAGTGCTTGGGCGGAGGCGGCGTGGGGGGCCGAGCGCACCACCGGGGTCCCGAGGTCGCCGGCGACGCGGAGTTCGCGGTCCAGCGGCACCTTGCCGAGCAACGGTGCCTGCGCGAGCTCGGCCAACGCCGCACCGCCCCCGGAGCCGAACAGTTCGCTGTGTTCGCCGCATCCGTCGCAGACCGTGGAGCTCATGTTCTCGATGACACCGGCGATCGGCATGGACGCTTCGCGGGCCATCGTGACCACGCGCGCGGCCACTCCCTGGGCGGCGGGTTGCGGGGTGGTCACCGCGAGCAGGGCCGCATCGGGCAACAGTTCCAGCAACGACAGTTGGACGTCGCCGGTGCCGGGCGGTAGGTCGAGCAGAAGCACATCGAGTTCGCCCCAGTGCACATCGGTCAGGAACTGCTCCAGCGCCTTGTGCAGCATCGGCCCGCGCCAGACGACCGGAGCCCCGTCGGGTACGAGAAAACCGGTCGACATCAGCGCCACGCCGTGTGCCCGCACCGGCATCATCAGGCCACCGACCACCACCGGGCTGCGGCTGACCCCGAACAGGCCGGGGATCGAGTAACCCCAGACATCGGCGTCCAGCACCCCGACCCGCTTACCGGAGTCGGCCAGTGCCACCGCGAGGTTCGCAGTCACGCTGGACTTGCCGACCCCGCCCTTGCCGCTGGCCACCGCATAGATGCGGGTCGAGCCGCCGAGTCCGGAGGTGAGTGCCGGCCGGTCGGCGCGCAGGCGGCCGGCCAGTTCGGCGCGCTCCCGCGCCGACAGCTCGGTGAACTCCACCTCGACCCGACGGACCGACGGAACCTCGGCCAACGCGGCGGTGCACCGGGACCGGAACTCCTCGACCAGGGGGCAGGTCGAGGTGGTCAGTCGGACGGTCACCGTGGCGGTGCCGCGCCGGTCCAGGCGCACCTCGCCGAGCATCCCCAGCTCCCCGATGGACCGGCCGATCTCGGGGTCGACGACCTGCTCCAGCAGTTGTCGCAATGCCGAGGTCTCCTGCTCGCGGCGCGTCCCGGGTCTCGCGAGCAGACTCATTGTGACGCTCCGTCAGGATCGACGAAGAATGCGCGGCGGCGCGGTTTGACCGGTCGCATCAGGAACTCCGGTCGGCGTTGCCCGCCGGGCCCGAGCGTTGTCCGGGTGTGTTCCAGCCACGTTCGGTACATCTCCATCGAGCGTGCGGTGTCGACCCACACGTCACCGTACTGGTCGCCGGATCGAGCCTTCTCCATCCGGACTTTCTGCAGCCAGCACTGCATTCCGGACCACGGATCGGGCTGGACGGCGAACGCCAGGTTCTGGTGCACGCCGGGGTCGGTCCACCAGATCCGTTCGGAGTCCGGGTCGTCGGACTTGAAGGGGGCGATGCCGCCCTTGTAGCGCAGCAGGAACGAGTCGGGGCCGTCCGGGTGGGTGATGTCGACCAGGCCCTGCACCCACCGGCTGCCCTCCGTCTCATGCAGCCGCCAGCGGCCCATGTGATGGCTCAACGCGCAGACGCCCGGACGGATCGCCTCGGTCACCCACACGCGGGGGACGAAGTAACCGATGGACGTGGTCAGCCGCACCAGATCTCCGGTGGCCAGGCCGTGGCGCGCGGCATCGGTCGAGTTCAGCCACAACGGGTGGGTGTTGGAGATCTCGTTGAGGTACTTGGCGTTGCCCGATCGCGTGTGGATCAGCGTGGGCAGTCGGAACGTCGGGATCAGCACCAGATCACCCGCGGCCAGGTCGATCTCGTCGGGGTGGACGTGCGATCGGATGTAGCCGGGGGTGGCGTGCTCCGGCCAGCCCCAGTCGCGCATCGTCTCGGAGTACACCTCCAGCTTGCGGGAGGGGGTGAGCCAGCCCGCGGTGACCGAGCCGTCCGAGTGGACCAGGCCGACCGCCCCGGCCTCACCGACCAGCGGTGGCACCGAATCCAGGGTCGTCGGTTTGCGCAGCACTCCCCGGGAGTCCGGCACCGCGCCGTCGAGTTCGGCCTCGGACGGCTTGCGCTCGTCCTGCCGGTACAGGCCCGACGCGATCTCGAACACCCCGTACTTGCGCATGAACGCCAGCGGCGTCAGGCCTTCGGCGGTGGCCTTCTCGGGCAGACCTGGGACACGGTTCTCGAAGATCCAGCGGTAGAAGTCGTCGACGGTCATCTTCTCCCCGGGCGCGTACGGCGACTCGACGTGGCGCCGGATTCCCAGCGATCCGTCCGGGTCGATGCGCCAGGACAGCTCGAACCAGAGCTCGTTCTCCTCCCAGACCTCTCCGGGGTTGGTGTCGCGGGTGTCGACGAACGGCTTGCCCAGCTTCTCCATCGCGACCCGGCGCACCGGCTGCCGGAAACCGAGCCAGCGCGAGGCGTGGGTCTCGTAGGACTGGGTGTCGTGGCGCTCGGTGGAGTGACCCACCGGGAGGATGTAGTCGGCGAACTCGGCCGTCTCCGACCAGGTCGGTGTCAGCGCGACGTGACAGCCGATCAGATCCGGGTCGGTCATCGCCCGCATCCAGGTGAAGCCGTCCGGGTAGGTCCAGATCGGGTTGAACACCCGGGAGAAATAGACGTCGATGTGCCCGCGGCCCTCGCGCAGGAAGTGGGGCAGCAGGATAGACATCTCGTTGCACGACAAGGGGTACTCGGCCGGCCAGGTCAGCGGGTTCCAGTGGTCGTGCGCCGGCACGTCCGGGCCGTGCGGGATGAACTTGTTCCAGCCGTTCGGTGAGGTGCCGCCGACCGAGCCGATCGACCCGGTCAGCGCGAGCACGAACCACAGGCTGCGGGCGACCTGCCAGCCGCCGTAGTTGCCGGCCGCGGCCGATCGCCAGATGTGCGCCGCCAACCGGCCGTCGCAGTTGGCCACCAGATCGGCCATCTTCTCGATCTGCTCAACCGGCACCTGCGACTCGGCCGCGGCGAACGCGAATGTGTACGGCGCGTAGTCCGCCTCCAACGCGTCGAGGAACGCCTCGAACGTCCGCGTGGCGGCCGGGTGCAGGTTCTCCAGGTAGGTGTCCCAGTTGAACCAACGACGCAGGAACGGTTCGTCGATCCGCCGGGTCCGCAGCAGGTGGGCGGCGATCGCCAGCAGCATCGCTGCCTCGCTGCCCGGCCAGGGGGAGACCCACAGGTCGGCGTGGCTCGCGGTGTTCGACAGCCGCGGGTCGACGACGATCAACTGAGCTCCGCCTTGCTTGCCCTCCATGATCCGTTGGGCATGGGGGTTGAAGTAGTGCCCGGTCTCCAGGTGGCTGGAGAACAGCAGGATCACCTTGGCGTTCGCGTGGTCCGGGCTGGGTCGGTCGTAGCCGCCCCACAAGGACTGACCCAGCCGGGCACCGGAGGAGCAGACCTGCGTGTGCGAGTTGTGCCCGTCGCAGTTCCAGGCCTGCAGGATCCGCTCGGCGAAGCCGTCCTCACCGGGCCGACCCACGTGGTAGGCGACGTCCTCGTGCCTGCCCTCGAGAAAGCACTTGCGGATCCGAGCGGCGAGGTCGTCGAGCGCGGCGTCCCAACTGACCTGCTCCCACTGGCCGCCGCCGCGCTTGCCGACCCGCTTGAGCGGGTGCAGGATCCGCTCCGGGTCGTTGATCTGGTTGATCGTCGCCGGTCCCTTGGCGCAGTTGCGCCCACGGGAACCGGGGTGCGCCGGGTTGCCCTCGACCTTCTTCACCGACAGGTCGGACTTGTCGACGTAGGCGAGCAGTCCGCAGGCCGACTCGCAGTTGAAGCAGGTGGTCGGGACGAGCATGTACTCGTGCGGCACCTTGCGCGGGTGAGCCTTCGCGTCGTACTCGACGTGATGGTCCCAGTCCTCCGGCGGTGGGAAGTTCCGCAGGTGCTCGTGGCTGCGTTCGCCGGGCAACGGATTGCTCCCGCGGGACCGGATCTCGGCGCTGCGCTCGGGCGTGACTGTCATGAGAGGGGAACGTCCTGTCCGGCTCGGACGAACACGGATTCGTAGGCCAGCAAGGCGATCTGTACCGCCAAGCCGGCCAGCAGCGGCAGGGCCACCACATCGCCGTTCCAACCTGGCGCGGCGGCGACCGCGGCGGTCGCGGCCAGCCCGATCGCCGCGCCCCAGAAGAGCCGGGCGTACGGACCGTGCGTGACCAGGTGTGCCGCGACCGCCGCCTGTTTGCTCGCATGCCGGCCGAGGTACTCGGCCAGCAGCATCAACACGTGGGCCCCGGTCGCCACCACCAGGGTCCGGGCCAGGAGGCGCTTCGCGTCCGCGCCCAGGTCCACGGCGGGGGCCGCGATCGCCAGCGCGCCGGATCCCACCATCGTCGCCTGCACGATCAGGTGCCAGAACAGCAGCGGGGACTGCCACAGGTCGCGACCCTCGGCCTGGCCGAACAGGAACGCCGTGTAACCGGCTGCGGCGATCGCGGCCGGGATTCCGAGCCCGGCGAGCAGGTCGAAGATGTGGTGTGAGTGCAGGTGACCGGACCGCGTCGCGATGCCTGCGGCCAGCCAGGCGGTGCTCACCGCGCCGAATGCGCCCAGGGCCAGCGAACCGAGGAACAACCAGGAACGTGGGTTCGGACGCAGCAGGATGTAGAAGAACCGCTCGGGGCGTTTCAGGTCGGCGACCAGCAGCACACCGGTCGCCGCAGTGCCCGCCAACGCAACCGACGGAGCGACGATCTCACCGAGCACGCCCATGTCGATCCCGAGCATGACCGCCAGCCCCGCGACCAGGAGGGCTCCCGCGCCCAGCCCCTTCGTCCAGAGATAGGTCACCACCCGCCAGCCCCAGGGCCGGGGGTGTGCGGTGTTCAACGTCGTCCGGGCGCCACTGACCGGATCACGGGGCAGGTACGCCGCCAGTGCGGCTCGTTGCGCGTCCGGGGTGGAGTAGAGGTAGGTACCGTCGACCGGCGCGGCCAGCGGGTCGAGCACGGCGCGATCGGCGCCGAGGTAGAACACGTTCGGGCCGGTGTTCTGCTCGGGGGACCGCACGCTCACCGGATTCGTGTTGACCAGCCGGGAGATGCCGCTGTTCGGGTCGGAGAGATCACCGACCCAGATCGAGTGGGTCGGGCACACGACCACGCAGGCCGGCTCGTAGCCGGCGTCCACCCGATGCGCACAGAAGTTGCACTTGGCAGCGGTGTTGGTGTTCTTGTCGATGTAGATCGCGTCGTACGGACAGGCCTGCATGCAGCTCTTGCAGCCGATGCAGTTCTCGCCGTCGAAGTCGACGATGCCGTCCCGCCGGATGAACAGCGCCTTCGTGGGGCAGATCTTCACGCAGGGGGCATCGGTGCAGTGGTTGCACCGCATCACCCCGAAGTCGCGGGTCGTGTTGGGGAACTCCCCGGAGTCGACGTACTTCACCCAGGTGCGGAACTGGCCGACCGGTATTTCGTGCTCGGTCTTGCACGCGACCGTGCACGCGTGGCAACCGATGCAGGTGCGTTGGTCGATTGCGAAGCCGTAGCGCATGACACTTCCCAGGGATGGCGAATTGTACGTACAATAAGTCCTGTCCGGTCCGGACACCAGGCAGTGGCCGTGATGTTTTCGATCGAGGTCGCGGGGACGTGGTGGATGAGCTGAACGCGGGCTCCGCCGGCTGGCGCGAGGCGCTGACCCGCGAGGTGCCCCGGCCCCGGGCCATCCGCGAGTGGCCGCACAACGGCTGGCTGGCGGTCGGAGCGGTGTGCTTCGGCGCGTTCATGGGGCAGTTGGACGCGAGCATCGTCACGCTCGCCTACGCACCACTGCGCTCGGAGTTCGGGGTGTCCTCCGGCGCTGTGCAGTGGGTTTCCTTGTCCTACCTCGTCGCCCTCGCGGTCGCCCTGGTTCCACTCGGCCGAGTGGCCGACAGCCACGGACGCAAGCTCACCTACGTGTACGGCTTCGCTGTGTTCACCCTGGCCTCACTGGCCTGCGCACTGGCCCCGAACATGCCGGCGTTGGTGGGGATGCGACTGGTGCAGGGCATCGGGGCGGCGCTCCTGCAGTCCACCAGCATCGCGTTGGTGACAGCCAGCGCACCGCCGGGCCGCGCCCGCAGTGCGCTCGGGATGCAGGCGGGCGCGCAGGCACTCGGGCTGGCACTGGGCCCCACGGTCGGTGGGGTCCTGGTGGTCAACTGGGGCTGGCGATCGGTGTTCGCGGTCAACGTACCGGTCGGGATCGTCGCGATCATGCTGGCGCTGGTGGCCCTACCTCGTACCCGGGATGCCGCGCAGCGTCGCCCGATGGACCACTTAGGACTGTTCGCGCTGGCGATCGCGGTGACCAGCGCGCTGCTGGCCCTGTCCGCGGCGGCGGACCTGCCGTTGCCGATGGCGGTGACCATCTCGTTGGGAGTCCTCGCCGTGGCCGCGACTGCGACCCTGGTCCGGAGCCTGCGCACCGCGCGGCATCCCCTGGTCGATCCTGGGCTGCTGGCCCGTCGGGGCATCCGCAACGGCCTGATCGGCGCGCTGTGCTCCTACCTGCTGCTGTTCGCCCCGCTGGTGCTGATTCCGAGTTGGCTGACCGGGCACGGGCTGTCCGCGGACCGCGCCGGGTTCGTGCTGACCGCCCTGCCCGCCGGGTTCGCGCTCATGGCGACCGTGGGCGGGCACCTGATCCCGAGTGGCGTCAGCGACCGGGTTCGCCTGACGACCGGTTCGGTTGCGACCACGATCGGGGTGATCGGCCTGTTGGTGATCCCGGCCCGACCCCCGGCGGTAGCCGTCGACCTGGCGGTTCTCGGGTTGGCACTGGGGCTGTTCACCCCGGCCAACAACGCGGCCGTGATGGCGCATGTCGGCCCGAGCGCCCGGGCCACCATCGGTGGAACGCTTTCCATGGCCCGCAGTCTGGGTACCGCTGCCGGGGTGGCGGTGGTGACCGTCGGCCTGGCACACGGACTGGCCGGCCTGGACACCCGACAGGTCGCGGTGGTCCTGCTGATCCCGATCGCGCTGGTGATGGTGCTGGTCAGCCGGACCGCGGACGGTTCCACCGGTGCACCGACCGAGGCAGGACTCTGAGCCGGCCGCTTGCTCCGGAGGCCGTTGCCTGATTCTCTGAGCAGATGGCGCCCACGACGCCCGGCGGGTACTGCCGGCAGTGCGGCGCCAGGACTGCCGCGGTGGTGCCGGTCGGTGACAACCGGCCGCGGTCGGTCTGCGGGCAGTGCGGTGCGATCGAGTACGACAACCCGAAGGTGGTCGTCGCCTGCCCGCTGTACGAAGGTGATCGGATCCTCTGGATCCGGCGCCGCACCGCTCCCTACGCAGGGTGCTGGGCCATCCCGTCCGGGTTCCTGGAGAACGGCGAGACACTCCGCGAGGCAGCCTGCCGCGAGCTGCTGGAGGAAACCCGCCTGCATGTCCGGCCCGAGGACTTGGTGCTCTACGGCGCGCTGTCGTTGCCGGACATGCAAGAGATCTACATCGCCCTGGTGGCGCCACTGCCCAGCCACGACTACGGCACCAGCGCCGAGGCCTCCGAGGTCCGCATGGTCGCTCGCGAAGAGGTGGAGAGCCTGGATCTGGGGTACCCGGAGCCGACCACGGCACTGCTCCTCGGCGTCTACGACGTGATTGCGCGTGGCGAACTCGACCGGCTGACCGCTCGGCTCTGGGACATCCGGGGCTTCGACCCCGCCGCCCACGCTCGATCTTGACCAAGCCGTCCACAGTGATCTGACACAGCGTCAGACCCGGTGCTCCAGATGTGCCCAGTAGGGCGCCCTGACCTCGCGTTTGGCAATCTTGCCGTAGGAGGTCCTGGGCAGTTCGGCCACGAAGGCGACCGACTTGGGGCACTTGTAACCGGCCAGGTTCTGCTTCGTGTAGTGGACGACGGCTGCCTCGTCCAGTTCGGCGTCGGCAGCGACGACGACGACGGCGTGAACCGCTTCCCCCCATTTCTCGTGCGGGATTCCCACGACGCACGCGGCGGCGATGGCGGGGTGAGCGGTGAGCAGATCCTCGATCTCGTGCGGGTACACGTTCAGTCCACCGCTGATGATCATGTCCTTGAGGCGATCGAGGATGTGCAGGTAGCCGAACTGGTCGAGCGCGCCGACGTCGCCGGTGTGCAGCCACCCGTTGCGCAGGGTCTCGGTGGTGGCCTCGGGCCGCCGCCAGTAGCCCTCCATGAGGGTCGGGCCCTTGATGCAGATCTCCCCGGTGCTGCCTTGCGGGACCGGGTTGTCCTCAGCGTCGACGATGCGGATGTCGACGCCCAGGCGTGGACGTCCGACCGAGCCGGCGCGCGGATCGTCGTCGTCGAAGTCGTGCTCCTCGCGGCGCAGCACGGTGCCGGACATCGGCGACTCGGTCTGGCCGAAGATCTGGACGAACACCGGGCCGAACGCGCGCACCGCGCGTTTCTGGTGCTCGCGGTACATCGGCGCGCCGCCGTACATGATCCACTGAAGGCTCGTCAGATCTCGGGCGGCGACATCCGGGTGCACGGCCAGCATGTTGATCTGCGTGGGGACGAGGAAGGCGGCGGCAACCCGGTAGCGCTCCACCTGTTCGAGGAACAGCCCTGCATCGAAACCCGTCGGTGAGTGCATGACCTGGGTGCACGCCTTCATCGTGTACGCCAGCGCGTTGTACCCGCTGCCGTGGCTGAGCGGTGCGGCGTGCATGGTCACGTGCTCGGTCTCGAGGCGCTGCACGTCCGCCAAGGTGGTGAGCGCCTGGTAGGTCAGTGCGCGGTGGGAGAGCATCGCGCCCTTCGGTCGCCCGGTGGTGCCGGAGGTGTACGCCAGCCACGCGAGCGTTGTGTCGGGCAGTTCGAGGGTGGGGAGCGGGTCGCTCGGGTGGTCCGCGAGCGCGACGTCGAGGGAATCCTCGACGACCAGCAGGCCCTCGTTGCCGTAGGCCTTGACGGTCGTCGGGAGCCCCGCGGCGTCGGTGATCACCAACGATGCCTCGGAGTCGGAGAGGTGGTAGGCGAGTTCGTCGGCCGTGTAGGCGGGGTTGAGCGGCACCACGCAGGCGCCGATCTTCCACGCCGCGAACATCGCCTCGATCACCTCGGGACAGTTGCGCAGGTACAGGGCGATCCTGTCGCCGCGCGCGATTCCCTCGGCGGTGAAGGCGCGGGCCATCGAGTTGACCCGAGCCGCCGACTCGCCGTACGTCCGGGATCGGTCTGCCCACACGAACGCTGTCCGGTCGCGATGGGCGAGGCCCACCTGATCCAGGACGGTCGCGATGTTCACGACGAGATCGTGCGCCGCGCCTCCCGGTCAAGACAATGGAGAAATCTCTATGATTCTGCGCTCTATGCGGGAGGCTTCTCCATTGCCGCTGTCGCTCCGGCTGCGTGACGATGGCCATCTGTCGACACCCCTGAAGGGACGCATCCCGATGAAATTAGCCCTGCTCCTACCGAACCTGCGTGACGTCGTGACAGTCAAGGAGATGGAAGATCTCGCGCTCCTTGCGGAGGAACTCGACTTCGACTCGGTGTGGGCCGTCGACCGTGTCATCGTGCCGGAATCAAACGACCGCGCCGAGCTGACGTACAGCTTCGGAATGATGGAAGGTCTTCCGCACGGGATCCCGGTCAACTCCCGAGGCGCCTTCTACCAGGGCCCGCCGCTCATCCCGTGGCTCGCGGCCAAGACCTCGAAGATCCGCATCGGGATGAGCGTCTTCAACCTCCCGTACCGGGCGCCGGCCATCATGGCCGCCGACTGCGCGACCATCGACCAGCTCTCCAGCGGCCGCCTGAACGTCGGCATCGGGTCGGGCTGGATGGTCGAGGAGTTCGCCGCGGTCGGTGCCACCGACGTGTTCCCGCGTCGGCACAAGCAGGTGCGCGAGGCCCTCGACATCATGATCGGCGCGTGGACGAACGACCTGTTCGAGTACCACGGTGAGTTCGCCGACTTCGGCCCCGCCGGCTTCGGTGTCCGGCCGGTGCAGCAGCCGCACCCACCGATCTGGTTCAGCGGGCTGAAGAACCCGGAGATCTCCGCGAAGCGGATCGCGAAGTACAACCTGCACGGATGGATCGGCATCCAGGACACGCCCGAGGGGCTGCAGAATTGGCGGGTTCCGATCGCCCGAGAACTGGAGAACGTCGGCCGGTCGATCGACGACCTCGAGGTCGCCAGCATGATGTGGTTCATGATCACCGACGTGGAGACCGACCAGGCGGACAACGGCAAGGCGTCCAACATCCTGATCGGGACAGCCGCGCAGATCGAGGACAACCTCAAGCGGTTGGCGGAGGCCGGCCTCGACATGCCGTTGCTGTGGCCGCCGTTCCGGGATGTCCCGACCTCGAAGACCCTCGACGACATGAAGCGGCTCGTGGAGGAGATCATGCCGAAGGTCAACGCCGGCTGAGGCAACGTAGGAACCTCTAGAATCCGGGTATCGAGAGCAGAGAAAAGCCCAACGCGGTGGTCGACCCGGCCGACCGGCAGATCATGGCTCCGGTGGCCGCGGCGCTGCTGGCTGCCGACGCGGACCTGATTGCGCGTCAGATGGCACAGCTGCGGGCGATCCGGTCCTACCGTCGGGTCCCGGCTGCCGCATTGCGCCGGTCCTGTCGGCGCAATGTCGTGCGCGTCGCCGAGATGCTCTGTGGACGAGGCGACCTGCCGGCGGACATCAGCGAGGACGAGCACGCATCGGGTCGCCAGCGAGCGATGCAGGGCATCCCGGCCGAGGACGTCGTCGCCGCCTACCGGGCGGTCATGGGAGTGCTGCGCGACGCCGTCGTCGAGCATGCGAGCGCGCTGGACGTGCCCATCGAAGCGACGTTGCGGGCCCTGTGCCGTCTGTGGGAGTTGACCGACGACCTGTCCACCGAGTTGGTCGGGGCACGTCGCGACATCGACGTGGAGATCGCCCGGCGCGAGGAGCAGGAGCGGCTGACCTTCCTGGCGCGGGCTCTGACCGGGTCGCTGTCGACGCACGACCTGGCGGCGGTGGCAGCGGTGCACGGACTGAAGCCCGGTGTCGACTACTGGGTGCTTCGCGCCCGCACCACCGCACCGGAGCCGCTGGAGGCGCTCAACCGCAGCGGTGGAGTTGTCGGTCCGGTCGACGGTGACCTCGCCGGCATCGTTCCCACGCCGCCCACGCTGGTCGATCTCGACGGCGTCGCCTCCATCGCCGGCCCGGTGCATCTGAACGGGCTCACCCAGGCATTCGCGGAGGCGACCCGGCTGCTGAACGTGGCCGTGCGGTTTCGTCGACGTGGGCTGGTCGACCGATCGAGTCTGAGCATCCGTGTCGCGGTCGTAGAGGAGGACGAACTCGGGGACGCCCTGGTCGCGCGCCATCTGAGCCCGGTGTTGGCCGCCGCGCCAGCGTTGTTGGACACGGTGGAGGCCTTCCTGGCGTGCGACGCAAACATCGCGCGCGGCGCCGTCGCGCTCTCGGTGCACCAGAACACGCTGCGCCAGCGACTGGACCGCTTCGAGCAGCTGTCCGGCGCCGACCTCGGCAGCCTGGAGACGACCTTCGAGGTCTGGTGGGCGCTGCAGTACTGGTCCCTGCACCGCTGAGCGGGACCGGCCTACAGCTTCGCCAGGAACTCCAGCAGCGCGGTGTTGGTCGCGGCGGGTTGTTCCTGCTGGATCCAGTGGCCACAGTTCTCGAGGATCACGGTTCCCCGGAAGTCCTGCTGCGTCTCGTCGAACAGCTCGATGGCGCGCTTGGTCCAGATCGTCACGACGTCGCGGTCGCCACCGATGAACAGCGCGGGCACCGTGACCGGGCGGGGTCGGCCTCCATCTCCGCGAGGCCCGCGGGGGAGGCGAAGATATCCTGGTAGAACAACAGGTCCGGGCCGGCGAGCTCCCGCTCGACGATGCTCGGGCGCCGCTCGCCCAACGGGTTGCCCGGTAGCACGGTCAGCCCTCGACCGCCGAACGGGACGCTCAACGCGGCCACGGCACGGAACACGTCCGGCCGGGTCCAGGCCGCCGTCCAGGCGATCGCCGCGCCCCAGTCGTGCCCGACGATCACGGCGGTTTGCTCGCCCAACGCCTCGACCAGCCCGACGCAGTCGGCGACCAACTCGGTGATGACATAGGCATCGGGGTCCGCGGGCTTGGCGGAGCGCCTGTAACCGCGCATGTCCGGCGCGACCGACGAAAACCGGCCTCGGCGAGAACCGGCAATTGATGACGCCACGAGTACGATGATTCCGGGAAGCCGTGGCAGAACAGCACCAGTGGGCCCTGGCCCGCCTCGGCCACACCGAAGCGCAGCCCGTTGGCGTGGACGGTGCGAAAGCTGATTCCGGTTCCCGTCAAGTCGATCCCACCCGGTCGCTCACGCTCTCGAACCACCAGGTGATCGAGCCGGGTTGCAGTGCGTCGCTGATCGGCATCGCCGGGGTGTTGGCCGCCTCGATCAACAGCTTCTCCGCGGCCTCGCGGTCGGCCGCGTCCACCTCGTAGATGGCCAGGTACGGGGCGGCCGGATCCCGCGAGAGCTTCGAGGGGACGAAGCGAAAGCGTTGTGCCGCACGGAATCCGGCCGCGTTCAGGACATCGCCCAGGTGCCGGTCGGTGTACCACTCGTCGTAGTCCTGCTCGCGTCCGGGCACCGGTCGGGACATCACGAGCAGCAGCGCGGTCGCACGTGCACCCTCGGTCGTCATTGCGGTTCGCCGAGCCGTTTGGCGATCTCCTCGTGGAACGCGGTCAACCGGCTCTCGGCCGTGTTGAACATGTTCCGGTTGTAGCCGAGGCTGCGCACGATCTGCGAGAAGTCGTCGAGCACCGCGGAGTCCTCGCCGAGCACGGTCACGAAGTGTTCCCAGTCCCGCAGGTTGCGGGCCTCCCACTCCTGGTCGGTCTGGCCCGCCGGGGTCGGCCCGACGATGTGATGGGCGATCAGTTGGGTGCGGTCCACGGTCAACGGCCACACCGTCCACATCTGCAGATGGGTCGGGAAGCAGCTGTAGATGGTGTTGGGGAACACCAGGTAGTGGCACAGGTGGGTCTGCCGGTGGTCATCGGAATCGACCCGGTCGGTGAACCCGCGGATCGGGATGGTCATCCAGGAGTGCGGCGGGGAATCCACGTGCAGCGTGGCCTCGCGCCACAGGACGATGTCGGCCAGGGAATCGGCGTGCGTGAACGGCACGTGCCAGGTCTCGTTGAAGCCGTCCATGACGATCTTCCAGTTGGCGTTCAGCACCACCTCGGTCCGGTAGACCGTGCGGAACTCGTCGAGTCCGTACCCGGCCAGTTGTGTGCCGATAGTGCCGAGGTACCCCTCCAGGCCGATGGACGTGTCCGACAGGCACAACCAGATGAAGCCGCCCCACTCCTGAACGCGTACCGGAGGGGCGGCCAACCCGGTCAGCTCCGCGGCGTCGAAGCTGGCCCGCAACGGCACGGCCACGACCTTGCCGTCGAGGTCATAGCCGAAGCCGTGCCATGGGCAGTGCACCCGGGCGACCTGGCACGGACCGCTCTCCCGCACGATGCGCGCGCCCCGGTGCTGGCAGACGTTGTGCCAGGCGGACACCCGCCCGTCGTGGTGCCGGGCGATCACGACCGACTGTTCGACGCCCTCCCAGACGAAGACCGCCGAGGGCTCGAGGTCGCCGGCCGGCAGCACCGGGAACCAAGCCGGGACGAAGATCTCGTTGAGCTCGTGCCGAAAGCGCTGCGGGTCGCGGTAGACGTCGATGTCCAACGTGCTGGGCGGCAAGGGGTACTGACGCTCGGCGGGGGTGAGAGCGGGATCGCCGTCTCGCTGCCTCCTGCGGGTAGGAACGTCCCTCATTCGGCATCTCTCCCTTGTTCCGGTTCGCCTTGGCGGTCAGGCGTCCACAGCACCCACGGGCTGATCCGTACGTCGACCTCGGTGACTCCGTCCAGGCCGAGGACCGCGTCGCGGATGAAGCGTTGCATCGCCCCGAAATGCAGGCACGACGGATCGGTGAGGACCAGTTCGACGAGAACCTTGTCGCCGGTGACGACGACCTTCTCCACCAGGCCCATGTCGGTGATGTTGGTCGGCTCACGCATGAGCAGGCTGCACGGCTCCGGCACCTCGCGCAGGCGATCCAGCACGGCCGCGGTGGTCGGGCTCACTGGTGCACCATCGATCGCCGGTTCGGGGCGGAAGGTGGCCGGCACTGTGACATTGATTCACTCGCAAGCTCGCTCATCGGGCGCCACCGGTCACGGCCGTCCGCACGCCGCTCCACGGGGGAGCACCGCCCGCCGCACGGGTGGCCGCGTACCCGTCGTCCGCGACGCCGGCCAACACCGTCTCCGGCGTCCGGCCGTGCAGGCGCAACAGGTTCCCGCCGAGGATCGCCGCACGGTCCGCGTCGTCCAACTGGCGGCACCCGTGCCGATCCAGGACCTCGTCCGGCAACTGGTAGTCCTCGAACGCGCGCAGCAGCAGATCCGGGTGCGACAGATTGCTGCCGCTGGCGTACAGCAGTTGGTCCGGGCCGCAGGCGGTCAACAGGCGGGCCAGCACACTGGCGAACACCTCCGGGCGCACGACCAGGTAGGAGAACGTGGTCTCCAGCGTCGCGTGCAGGTTCCGGTGTCGCCGGAGTAGCTCACAGGTCCGGTCCACGAAGGCCGCGCCGGCGTGCACCAGGAAGAAGTTCAGGTCGGCGAACTTCTCGACGGCGGCGGAGACGTCGTCCAGATCGAAAGCTTCTTTGGGGGCCGGTGGCAGCCACAGCGTCTTGTGCACCGCCACGTTGCGGATGCCCAGGTCGCGAGCGGCCTCCAGCACCGGGGTGGCGAAGTCGTCGCGGTCCAGCCGCCAGCCCTGGGCGGCGCCGCCGTAGAAGAACGCGGGGTACAGCTTCAGGCCGTCGACGCCGAACTCGCGCACCTGCCACTCCAACGCGGCGATGGCCCCGTCGATGTCCGCGGTGTCCACGGTGGCGTAGAGAGCGAAGCGCTGCGGGTGCAGATCCCGGAACTGCGCGGCGCGTGCCGGGTCGGTGACGAAAGACCGGGTGAAACCCAGGTTCGGCAACGCATGGATGATCGCGAAGTCCGTGGCACTCTCGACGAACAGCGACCGGGCCACAGCCTCGAACGGGAAGTCGCTGAAGAACTCCGCGCGGCTCAACGCATGTTCCGGGTGCGCCCGCCCGGTGGCCAGCAGGTGGGCGCCGTAAACCGCCTCCAGTTGAGCTGCCGCGGCCGGGTCCTGGTTCTCCGACGCCAAGTTGTACGGGTGGACAACCGCGTCCGCGACCAGATGTCCCGCCAGCACGTCAGCCTCCCCGAGTGTCGGTCGACCCTGTCAACTTGTGTAGCTAACGATCGTTCGTAACGGTGCCACCGTGAACCGAGGTTCGTCAAGCTGTCGGCCGGTCGGCAAAAGGCTATCTCCCAGCGTCTATTCGGAGAGCTGGGTCATCCCTATTGACAGTATTCGTCAGCAAACGTACGTTCGCTTGTCACATCGGTCACACATTCTGCCCGGGTTGATCGGGCCGGGCGGACCCAATGGAATGGGAGCTGACATCACATGGCCGGACGGCTTGAGGGCAAGGTCGCCATCGTCACCGGAGCGGGTTCGGGGATCGGCGCCGCGACCGCACGGGTCTTCCACCGGGAGGGTGCGCAGGTCGTGCTCGCGGACCTGTCCGGGGCCCAGGAAGCCATCGCCAAGGAACTGGGCGAGGGCGCGATCTCGGTGAACACCGATGTGCGCTCGGGCGAGAGCGTCCAGGCGATGATCGACGCGGCCGTCTCGACGTTCGGTCGCCTCGACGTGCTGCACAACAACGCGGGCATCGACGGTGAGCTGCACCTGGTCGGTGAGTGTCCGGAGGAGGCCTGGGACGCGGTCCAGGCGGTCAACCTGCGCGGGGTCTTTCTCGGAGTTCGATATGGGATCCCGGCGATGCTGGCCTCCGGCGGCGGCTCGATCATCAACACCGCCTCGATGGCCGCGATGGTCGCCTTCCCGAACATGGCCAGTTACTGCGCGGCCAAGGGTGGCGTGGTCATGTTGACCAAAGTCGCCGCGGCCGAGTACGCCGCCCAGGGGATCCGAGTCAACGCGATCAATCCCGGATCGATTCGCACCGCGATCACCGACCATCTGCCCGCGGCCATGATCGAGGCGATCGTCAAGGCCAACCCGATCGGCCGGATCGCCGAAGCCTCCGAGGTCGCGAACCTCGCGCTGTTCCTGGCCAGTGACGAGTCCTCGTTCATCACCGGCGCAGAGATGGTCATCGACGGCGGATACACGCTGCTCTAGCCGCGCGCCGCCCGATCACCCCGGACTGGAAAGGGTTGCCCGCGATGGGATTCAAGGACCAAGAGACCGTCTACACCCCGCCGACCGCGGCCGACGTCGAGGCGGCGAAGGCCAAGTACGGCCGGGACATCTACCACGACTTCGATCTGGACGCCCCGGTCTTCAACGACCGACTCCTCGACGTCCTCGACGACATCGTCGAGAAGTGCCCGGTTGCCCGCAGCCAGGTCGGCACCGGCTTCTGGCTGGTTGCCCAGAACAAGTTGGTACGCGAGGTCGGTCAGAACTGGCGCGCGTTCTCGGCAGCGGGCGGCTACATGCCGAACCGCCCCGAGGGCCTGCCGTTCCTGTTCCCCGAGGAGTGCGACCCGCCGATCCACACCGCTTGGCGGACCGCGCTGAACCCGTTCATGGGCCCGGCGGTGATCGCGGAGTACGACGCGACGATCCGGGCCGACGCCAACGCCTTGATCGACCGCTTCATCGACCGCGGTGAGTGCGAGTTCGTCAGCGAGATGGGCGGGTTGCTGCCCGGATGGGCGTTCTTCAAGAACGTGCTCGGCGTCCCGATCGAGGACCTCGACAAGCTCGTGGACGGGGTGGAACGGGGCACGTTCGCGCCCGACATGGCCGAACGTGGTGCGGCCTTCGGGTTCGTGTTCTCCTACCTGGGCGAGTACCTGAAGAAGCGCTCCGAGGAACCGCCGCGCGGCGACATGGTCGACATGATCGCGGCCGGTGTCGAGTACGACGACGGCAACCCCGCGCCCTGGGCCGACCGGGTCAGTGTTCTGGTCGACATGACGTTCGGTGGCATCGCCACCACCACCTATGTGATGGCCGGCGGGCTGCTCTGGCTGGCCGAGAACCCCGAGGCGCGCAAGCTGTTGGTCTCCGACCCGGAGACCTACATGCCGCGCGCCATCGAGGAATTCGCCCGGGTGTTCCCACCGGTGGTGGCTCTGGGGCGTACCTGCACGCAGGACGTGGAACTCGGCGGGCAGCAACTGAAGAAGGGCGACTTCGTCATGATGGTCTACGGGGGCGCTTCGCGTGACCCGCGGGTGATCGAGGATCCCAAGAAGATCGACATCACTCGCGAGACCGTCCTGCACTCCGCTTTCGGAGTGGGAATCCACAGATGCATCGGCTCGAACCTCGCCCGGCTGGAACTGCGCGCCACCTTCGAGGAATGGCTGCGCCGCATCCCGGACTACCACGTGAAGCAGGGCACCACCCCGGTCTATGAAACCGGCTATCTGCGTTCCATGCGGTCCCTCCACCTGTCCTGGTAGCGCGACGTGCGGGTACAGATCGCGCTCGGCAAGGACGGCGGCCAACAGGGCTGCACCGGGCACGGCAGGTGCGCCGTCATGGCCGGGGACGTCTACCGGCTCGACGACAACGGCTACAACATCGACCGCGGTGGGGTCATCGAGGTGCCGCCCGGTCTGGAGGAATCGGCTCGACTCGGGGTGCGCGTCTGCCCGGAGGGGGCAATCACCCTCGCGAAGTAGGCGTCGGTAATCAACGTGGCCCGGACCTGGGCCTTCCGAAGGGCAGGCAAATGTCAGCCAGAACAAGACCTCGCCGCTTGGTCACGGCGATCACGGCATCCGTCACCGCGCTGGCGTTACTCGCCGCCTGCGGCGGCTCCCGTGTCGGGGCCGACACGGCGTCCCAGAGCAGCAGTTCACAGAGCTCGACCGGCGACAGCGCGGCCAACAGCGCACCGGCCGGGGGTAGTGCCGCGGCGGGTTCGGACAGTTCTGTGGCTGGTGCGGCGGCCTCGACGGGTACGGCGGTCAAGCCTGCTGCGGGTTCGACCTCGACGGCGGCGAAGGTGGCTCCGGCGGTGG